>JBBTGV010000001.1:0-6206 GCA_038041305.1 Deltaproteobacteria bacterium
GGATGATGCCGAGAGCAGGAAATCCCTCTCTCTCCGCCAGTTTATCATACGGGCGTTTGAAGGGATTTGAAACGACCTGAGCGCCGAGCGATTAGCGAGGATGAGGCGGCAGGGAAGCCGCCGGAAGCGAGTGGAGCGGGCCGGAACGAGGCATCAGGATGATGCCGAGAGCAGGAAATCCCTCTCTCTCCGCCAGTTTATCATACGGGCGCGCGAACATATCTGCAGGCAGCACTGATAGCCGGGTCTTGCGCAATGGATGTCCTGCGAACCCCGCCAGGTCCGGAAGGAAGCAACGGTAGCAGAATTAACCATGTGCCGCAGGGGTGCCTGGCTGTCAGTGTTGCCTGCAGATATTCCGGCAAACGCCGTTGGTGCGCAGCCGCCATAGGGATAAGATGTCTTATCTTGTAATTGCAAGGAAGTGGAGGCCGAGGCTTTTTGAGGATATAGTCGGCCAGGCCCATATCACAAGGACGCTTAAAAATGCCGTGCAGTCCGGCAGGATAGCCCATGCCTATCTTTTTTCCGGCCCAAGGGGCGTTGGCAAGACCACTGCCGCAAGGATTCTCGCGAAATGCCTTAACTGCCTTAAGGGCCCGACACCCACCCCATGCAATGAATGCCACGCGTGCAACTCAATAGCGGCAAGCTCGGCCATTGATGTTTTTGAGATTGACGGCGCGTCAAACACGGGCGTAGAAAACATCCGTGAATTGACGGAGGGCGTCAAGTATGTGCCTGCCGAGGGCAGGTACAAGGTGTATATAATAGACGAGGTGCACATGCTCTCCGGCCACGCGTTCAACGCCCTTTTAAAGACCCTTGAAGAGCCGCCGCCGCATGTGGTTTTTATATTTGCCACTACAGAGGCGCACAAGCTGCCCGCCACGGTACTGTCAAGGTGCCAGAGATTTGACTTCAGGCGCATACCTTTCAAGGAGATAATTACGAGGCTTAAGTCCATTGTTGAGGCAGAGGGCTTAGTCATTGACGAGGCCGCGCTTTTTCTTATGGCAAGGGAGGCCGACGGAAGCCTAAGGGATGCGCAGAGCCTTCTTGAGCAGGTGTTGAGCTTCTCAGACGGCCCCGTAACAGAGGCAATGGTATCGGACGCCCTCGGCTTTCTTGACAGCTCGGAGCTTTTCAGTCTCGCAGAGGCGATTATAAAAAAAGACGCGAAAACCTGCCTTGATATTGTTGAAAATATCTATAATTTCGGTTATGATTTAAAGAGGATATGCGTTGACCTCCTGAAACTCCTGAGGGATCTCCTTGTCATCAAGGTCACGGGGGAATTCAGCCTCCTTGATCTTCCTGACGCAGAGCTTGAGCATCTTAAGGGTTTAGCCAGAGGCATCGGGGCTGAACGGCTTCATGCGCTCTTCGGCGCAATGGCCAAGGGGTATGAAGAGGTGTCAAGGAGCGCTTATCCGAGGTATGCGCTTGAGATGTCGCTTCTTAAGGCCCTTCACGCGAATGACGGGGCTAATGCCGAGGTCAAGGTTGACGTGGGGGTGAAAAGTGCCTCCCCTGAGGGCGTAAGAAGACCCGACGATGGTGCGGCGCCAAGGGTTTTTACGGCAAAGAAAGACGCGCCTGCGCCCGAGTTGCCTAAGCCGGATGCAGGCCTTAAGGCAGGAGAAGAGGCGGAAAAATACCCCGTTGGCAAGGCCTTGCCTGATAATGCCGGGATTCCGCCGCCGGCCTCTATTATGGAATTTGTAAAACTGAGGAACGCCCGTTTGCATGAGCAGCTTAGGGATGCAAAGCTGTCAATCGGGCAGGGTGTCGTTGACGTTGTCGTCAAAGGCAGGGCCGGCGCGCTTATAATTAAAAAAGACGTGCTTGAGGGGCTTTTCTCGGAGTATCTTAAGGCCCCTGTTAAGGCTAACATAAGGACAGAAGAGGCTGTTCAGGAAAACAAGGCAGACGATATTGCAATAAAAAGCGCGGTGCGCATCCTCGGCGGCAGGGTCGTTGAGGACAGGAGGAGATGAGATGTCCAAACAGATAGGCAATCTTATGCGTCAGGCTCAGAAGATGCAGGAGCAGATGGCAGAGCTGCAGAAGGGCCTTCAGACAAAGACGATAGAGGCCACATCCGGCGGCGGCATGATAACGGTCGTCGTCAACGGGGCGCAGGAGGTCTCATCAATAAGGATAGACCCCTCGGTCGTTGACCCGAAGGATATAGAGATGCTGCAGGATCTCCTGCTGGCCGCCGTGAACGAGGGGCTTAGGAGGTCAAAAGAGATGGCCTCGGAAGAGATGGGAAAACTTACATCAGGACTCGGGCTGAACATCCCGGGGCTTTTTTAAGCGATGCAGTATGCCGGGCCGATAGATAATCTCATAAAGGCGCTTACGAAGTTGCCGGGCATTGGCGAAAAATCGGCGACAAGGCTTGCGCTTTTTGTGCTTAACTCAAAGAGGGAGTATGTGGAGGGGCTTTGCTCAAGCCTCATTGATGTTAAGGAAAAGGTCAGGCTCTGCTCCAGATGCATGGCGTTTTCGGATGTTGACCCGTGCGGCATTTGCGCGGACGCGAGGAGGGATGCCTCCCTCGTATGCGTTGTGTCCGATTACAGGGATTTTTTCGCGATTGAGGGCACGGGGGCTTTTAAGGGCGTTTACCACATACTCCATGGAAACCTCGCGCCTTTAAAGGGCATAGGCCCCGATGAGCTGAGGATCAGGGAGCTGATACAGAGGCTTAAATCCCCCGATATAAGGGAGGTCATCGTCGCGACCGGCTTTGACGCGGAGGGCGAGGCGACGGCTATGTATCTTACGGGCATTATAAGGCAATTCAGCATAAGGCTTACGAGGATCGCCTCCGGGGTTCCGGTAGGAAGCTATATAGAGTACATGGACGATGCAACGCTTTCAAGGGCAATGGAAGGAAGAATGACGCTTTAACGGCCCCGGTTTACGGGGGAAAAAGGGCGATAAAAAAACAAATAAAAGAGGGTCAAGTGTCATGGAGAGCTATATTGAGGTAAGGTGGCATGGAAGGGCGCAGCAGGGTGTGGTGACGGCCGCAAAGGTCTTGGGCGAGGCGTGTTTAAGGTCAGGGAAATTCGTGCAGGCGTTCCCGGAGTTCGGCCCGGAAAGAATGGGCGCGCCCGTAAAGGCTTATAACCGGATATCCAACGAGCCCATACGGCTGCATTGCCAGGTTGCGAACCCGTGTTGCGTGCTTATCGCGGACCCAACGCTTATAGGCGCTTCCTCTGCGGTCAACGTGACGGAAGGCGCAACAGGGGACGCCGTGTTTATCGTCAATACGCCCAAGGGCCCTGGCGAGATGAGGAAGGAGTTGGGGCTTGCGGGCAGGCCCTCAAGGGTCTTTACGGTTGACGCATCGCGGATATCCCTTGAGGCCATCGGCAGGCTTATGCCGAACACACCCATGCTCGGGGCGCTTGCAAAGGCGGCCCCCTTTATAACGCTTGACGCCCTTATTGTGAACTTCAAGGAGAACTACTCAAAGAAATACAGCCCAAAGGTCATTGAGGGCAATGTGGAGGCGATGAACAGGGGGTTTAACGAGGCAAGGGGCGAGTAACGCGGGGCGTTTAATTCAAAAAAAGACAGATAGGGGACGACGCGCATGGCTGACAACAAGGGCGATAAAAAGCACGATAAAAAACATGATTTTGCGCACGGAGGCGTTATAACAAAGGGCGGCACCGCCCACGACTATTCAACCGGCGGGTGGAGGAAGGTGAAGCCGGTGCTTGACAAGGGCAAGTGCACGAACTGTCTTATCTGCTGGGTCATGTGCCCTGATTCGGCGATAATAGTAGAGGACGGAAAGATGCTTGGTTTTGACTGGGACCACTGCAAGGGCTGCGGCATATGCGCCGTTGAGTGTCCCGACAAGGTAAAGGCGATAAAAATGGAAGAGGAGGCTTGATTGTAATGGCTATCACAGTAACAAAAGGCCAGACAGGGCTTACGGGAAACTCGGCCGTTGCCTTTGCGATGAAGCAGATTAACCCGGACGTGTGCGCGGCGTATCCCATAACGCCTTCAACGCAGGTGATAGAGGATTTCTCGTCGTATGTCGCGGACGGGGCCGTTGCCACCGAGCTTATAACGGTTGAAAGCGAGCACTCCGCGATGAGCGCGTGCATAGGGGCCTCCGCCGCTGGCGCAAGGGTCATGACAGCGACGTCCTCGCAGGGTCTTGCCCTCATGTGGGAGATGCTCTACATCGCGTCCGGCATGAGGCTGCCTATTGTAATTACGAATGTGAACAGGGCGCTCTCCTCGCCCATAAACATACACTGCGACCATTCCGATTCAATGGGCGCAAGGGATGCGGGCTGGATACAGCTCTACTCTGAGACGGTTCAGGAGGCCTACGACAACCTGTTTCAGGCGGTAAGGATTGCGGAGGATAAAAGGGTCTTGTTGCCCGTGATGGTCTGCCTTGACGGTTTTATAACAAGCCACGCGATAGAGAACCTGAACCTGATTGAGGATGCCGAGATAAGGAAGTTTATCGGCGAATACAGCCCTGAGAGGCATCTGCTGGATACGGATAACCCCGTGACATACGGCGCAATGACGCTGCCTGACGCGTATATGGTATTCAAACAGCAGCAGTCGGAGGCAATGGCGCGGGCAAAGGACGCGGTTAAAGAGGTGGGCGAGCTTTTCAACAGGAGTTTCGGAAGGGCATACGGGCTTTTTGAGGCATACAGGCTTGAAGACGCCGAGACCGCGATAGTGATTTTTTCTTCAGCCGCCGGAACGACAAAGGTCGCCGTTGATGAACTCAGAAAACAGGGGAAAAAGGTCGGGCTCTTAAGGCCGAGGCTTTTCAGGCCGTTTCCGTTTAAGGAGCTTGCGGACGCGCTTAAACACCTTAAGGCGATAGCGGTGCTTGACAGGGCCGATTCAATGAGCGGGTTCGGAGGCCCTCTGTTTAACGAGATGCGCTCGGCGCTCTATGATGTCGCCGAAAGGCCGAAGGTCATCGGAAGGATATTCGGTCTCGGCGGAAGGGATTATAAGGTTAAGGACGCGGTGGCCGTGTTTGATGAGCTTGGCGGCATAGCCGCCGGCAAGGGCGCGGATGAGCTTATAAAATACATAACACTATAAAAAAACAAAAAGGTAGACCGCTATGGCAACCCTAAAGGAGCTTTCAAAAAAAGACGAGCTTTTCTCTGGCGGACACAGGCTGTGCGCAGGCTGCGGCATCCCGCCTATCGTAAGGCTGATACTGAGGGCGTCTCCAGCGCCCGTTGTGGCGTCCACCGCAACGGGGTGCCTTGAGGTGGGCACGACCATATACCCGTATACCGCGTGGCGGATACCGTGGATACACTCCGCGTTTGAAAACGCCGCCGCGACCATAAGCGGCATAGAGACGGCCTACAGGGCGCTTAAGAAAAAGGGCAGAATCCCGTCCGACAAGGACATAAAGTTTGTCGCGTTCGGCGGAGACGGCGGCACATACGACATAGGGCTGCAGGCACTCTCAGGCGCGCTTGAAAGAAGGCACAACTTCCTCTATGTGTGCTATGACAACGGCGCGTACATGAACACGGGCATACAGAGGTCCAGCGCGACTCCTTTTGCGTCAAACACGACGACGTCGCCCGCGGGCGACGTGATACAGGGAAAGCAGGAGTGGAGGAAGGATTTAACGCGGATAGTCGTCGCGCACAATGTGCCTTACGCCGCGCAGGCGTCGCCCAACAACTGGTCGGATCTTTCAAAAAAGGCGGAAAAGGCCTTAAACGCGCAAGGCCCGACATTCCTGAACGTCATGTCCCCGTGCCCGCTCGGGTGGTATACAAAGCCCGAGGACTCAATAAAATTGGCCAAGCTCTCGGTAGACACATGCTACTGGCCTTTGTACGAGGTTGAAAACGGGGTGTTAAGGATAACCTACAGGCCCAAGGAGAAAAAGCCCCTTGCGGAGTGGCTTAAGCCCCAGGGCAGGTTCAAGCACCTGTTTAAGCCAGAGAACAATGGCATTCTTGAGGCGTTTCAGGCCCGGGTGGATTCAGAGTGGCAGAGGCTTCTTGACCTTGACGGAAAGAGGGTCTGAGGTTTCAACGGAACACGCTGAAGGTCATCTCTTTTTGCGTTGATGTTCATGCCGCGGCATTGCCGACGGACGCATTAAAAGGTTTTTGGTATTACCGTGACAAAACGGACATTTATGCCGCAGAGCGCATTCA
>JBBTGV010000001.1:6216-9991 GCA_038041305.1 Deltaproteobacteria bacterium
GAGGATGAGTACCGCGATATAGTCGCGGTGATTGAAAGGCTTCTAAGGGATGCCAACGCGAAATGCGTTTATCTCGTGGATAAGGACGGCCAGCTCATATCCTCGTCGGGCGAGACCCAGAACATTGACGCAACCTCCCTTGCGTCCCTTACCGCCGGCAACATCGCCGCGACAGGCGGTCTTGCGAAGCTCATAGGCGAAAAAGAGTTCTCCATACTCTTCCATGAGGGCGAGAGGGACAACATCCACCTCTCTGTCATTGCCCAGAGGGTGATACTCGTGGTCATATTTGACAAAAGGTCTTCGCTCGGGCTTGTAAGGCTCAGGGTCAAGAGGGCCACAGAGGACATTTCAAAGAACATATTGAGGCTCCTTGACAGGATGCACGGCGCACAGGAAAGGGAAAGCCTGCTTGAAGAGATAACGGATGAGGATATAGAAAAGCTCTTTAGTTAGCGCAGAAAACACTTTTCATGGCCGGAGCTCTTAAGAAAGTCAGAAAGGTTTTGCTACTGCCCGCTGATGTCATTCATAAACTATTCCTCAAGGGAGATAAACTGCAAGATCGTTTATTACGGCCCCGGACTCTGCGGAAAGACCACGAATCTTCAGTTTATCTATAAAAAAACAAGGCCTGAGGCAAAGGGAAGGATGATCACCCTTGCGACAGAGACCGAGAGGACGCTTTTTTTTGACTTCCTGCCGCTTGCCCTCGGGGATATCAGGGGCTTTAAGACAAGATTCCACCTCTATACCGTGCCTGGCCAGATCTTTTACGACGCATCAAGAAAATTGATATTAAAAGGTGTTGACGGGATTGTCTTTGTAGTGGACTCCCAGATTGAGAGGATGGACGCCAACATTGAAAGCTTTGAGAACATGAAGGCAAACCTTGAGGAACAGGGTTACAGCCTCGGCCAGATACCGTATATAATACAGTACAACAAAAGGGATATGCCGAACGTCGTGCCCGTAGCCGAGTTCAAGAAGATATTTAATCACAACGGCGTGCCGGACTTTGAGTCTGTCGCCGTAGACGGCATAGGCGTATTTGAGACGCTTAAGGCGATGGTCAAGCTGATACTTTTTGAGATTAAAAAAGGGGCGTAGAGGCAGTTCATCACCTTATCCGGAGGTTTAACGTGGGAATAAAAGAGAGGGTTTCAGGCGACATTGTCCATTCAATGAAGGCCGGGGAAAAGGAGAGGACCTCAACGTTAAGGATGCTCTTAAGCGCGATAAAAAACAAGGAGATCGAGCTTAGACCCCGCGCCATGACAGAGGAGGAAGGCCTTCAGGTGGTTTCAACGCTCATACGGCAGAGGCTGGATTCCGTTGAGCAGTTCACCAAGGGAGGTAGAAACGACCTTGCCGACAAGGAGCTTAAGGAGATAGAACTGCTGAAGGCGTATCAGCCCCAGCAGCTCTCTGAGGACGAGGTTAAGTCAATCGTAAGGGACGCGATAAAGGCGCTCGGCGCAACGGGCATCAAGGACATGGGCGCCGTCATGAAGACCGTAACGCCTAAGACAAAGGCAAGGGCTGAAGGCAAGCTCGTAAACGATATCGTAAGGCAGACGCTCGGCGGCTAAGACGCCTTCTGCTAACAGGCTGCGGTCTGGCCGCTCGCCAAAGGCGAGCAACATAAATTAACAACCACCTTGCCAGCAGACGAAGTCTGTAAAAATTCATCTGCCGCGTTTGTCTGACCCACACTTCGTGTGGGTCCTTCGGCTCGTTCCTATACGCCTTCGGGCACACATACGAAGTATGGGTCGGGAGTTTTTTGAGCAGCCTGAAAGAATATTGAGTTTTTTCTCAACCTACTAAACCAAAGAAAGAGGTTTTTCTGACATGAAGATTAAGGATATATACGAAGCGGCGGTAAAAAGGGGCATTGAGCTTGACCCGCGAGGCGCGGACGAGGTAGGGAAAGAGCTTGAGAAGGCAAGGAAGGATTTTGACGAGCTAAAGGAAAAGGACAAGGCCTTTTTTGACGTTGAGAGGCTTAAAAACCCTTATGCCGACACAAGGATGCTGTACGGAGACCCCGAAAAAGAGATAAAAAGGATTCTAATGGGCATAGACATGGAGGTCGGGGAGGTGGTGCTCGCGGACAGGCTTAAGGACAAGGGCGTCCCGATAGACCTTATCGTGTCCCATCACCCGGAGGGCAGGGCAATGGCAAACCTCTATGAGGTCATGGACATGCAGTCCGGGATACTCCTTAAATACGGGGTTCCCATAAACATAGCCGAATCAATAATGGATGAGAGGATAAAAGAGGTTGAAAGGAGGCTCATGCCGGTCAACCACACAAGGGCAATTGACGCGGCAAGGCTTCTTAATATTCCTTTCATGTGCATGCACACGCCTACGGACAATGCCGTAACCGATTATCTCCAAAGGCTCTTTGACGACAAGAAACCCGGATATGTCTCTGAAATAATAGATATGCTGAAGGAGATACCCGAATACAGGGGCGCAATGACGGAGTCGGGAACGCCCAAGATGTTTGCCGGCTCCGAGAAGAGAAAGGCGGGCAAGGTCTTTGTTGACATGACGGGCGGGACGGGCGGGAGCAAGAAGTCCTTTGAAAAGCTCGCCCTCGCGGGCGTTGGGACGATTGTAGGGATGCACATAGGGGAGGACCACAGGAAAGAAGCTGAGAAGAGCCATATTAATGTCGTGATCGCCGGGCACATCTCAAGCGACAACCTTGGGGTAAACCTCATGCTTGACCACATATTGAAGCCGGATGTGGAGGTTCTGGAGGCATCGGGTTTCAGGAGGATAAAAAGGCGGTAAAAAGACCACGCCTTTTGCGGATTGAGATAAGACGAGCTTTATCTTAAAAGCCTGCTACTCTTAGATGCGCCTCTTTATCTGAAAAAGCCTTGCGCAGAACCCATTCAATAAACCTCTTTTAATTGATTAAACCCCCGCGTCAAGCGCGGGGGGGATATTCCATTTAATTATGAAGCCAGTTAAGGTTGATGAAACGACATTAAGGTCTTTGGAATTTCCCGGGATATTGGCCGCGCTTGCGGGCTATGCCGAGAGCGCCGTGGGCAGGGAGATTATATCAGGCCTCCTGCCTTGCTTTGACCCGATGACCATAAAAGAGGCGTTTATGGGGGTGGTTGAGTGCGTCTCAATTGCGGGGATAAACAACCGGCTTCCCATAAGGGGGGCGCAGGACATAAGGCCTGAGTTAAAAAGGCTTGCCGTTGAAGGCGTTTATCTTGACGCGGACGCATTTTTAAGGATAAGGGACAATTTAAGCGTCTGCGAATCCTTAAGGGCAATGCTTTCCGACGGGTTTAACAGGCAATTCCCGAGGCTGTCTCAAAAGATAGGGGGGATCTCAAACCAGAGGGTCCTTTTATCCGGGCTTAACCGCATCTTTGACGAGAAGGGCGCGATAAAGGACAATGCCTCAAAAAGGCTTTATGCCATAAGAAAGGAGATGCGCGCGTTAAGGGCGGGAGCAAGAAAGATACTTGACGATATATGCGCCGATAAAAGGCTTAAGGACTGCCTTCAGGATGAGATCGTTACGATAAGGGAAGACAGATTTTGCATATGCGTAAAGGCCGGGAAAGAGGCCGACCTCGGCGGCATTATTCACGGCGGTTCCTCAACGGGGGCCACATTTTTCGTTGAGCCGATAAGGCTTGTTGAGGTTAATAACAGGATTACATGCCTTAAAAAAGAGGAATTCTCGGAGGAGATAGAGATACTGAAAGGGGCAACACTGGAGGTAATCTCCGAG
>JBBTGV010000002.1:0-5084 GCA_038041305.1 Deltaproteobacteria bacterium
TGACCATACAAAAAGGGTGCTTGCCACGTTGACGCCGAGGGAGGAGAAGGTCTTAAGGAGGAGGTTCGGCATAGGCGAGACAAAAGACCAAACGCTTGAAGAGGTCGGGGCTTTTTTCAAGCTCACGAGGGAAAGGATAAGGCAGATTGAGGCAAAGGCATTAAGGAAGCTAAGGCACCCGAAGAGGTGCAAGACATTAAAGACATTTTCAGATAAATAGAAAAACCCTCCAAGAGATAGATGCTGTTTTACCCTTCTTCAAGCGCTAAATCCGGCTTGCGATAAAAACCAGACAAAATCCTTGACAAGTCATGAATTATTGACATAATTGTCTTTAGTCCTTACTATAATTTTTGTAACTTTTCCTTAAGAAGCCGACCCCTACTATAAAAATCATTTTTATGCGTCCCGGGCTTATTTTCATGAATTCAGGCCGTTAAGGGTATATTTAGGCTTAACATATGTCTGAGGATTCCAACAAAAAGCGCGCAAGGATGTCCCTGAGGGCAAAGGTGAACATCCGTTCAACCTTTGAGACCCCTGCGTTCAAGGTGCACGGCAGCGTTATGCAGCTAAGCGAGGGCGGCATGCTTTTTTGCTGTCAGGAAGAGCTAAGCATCAATACCAGAGGGATTTTTATGATGCGGCTTTTCGCGGACGAGGCGCCTGTTTGGGTGTCGGCAGAGGTGATCTACAGGCTTGAGGAAAAGGCGCAAAATGCAAAGGCAAGGAGATACGGCGTAAAGTTCAGGGACTTAAGCCCGTCAATTCTTGAGATGATAGGCCGGGTGCTCCGCTCCGCGAGGCTTAAGGAGAGGTATTCTTCAAAGGACAATAACGAAGGCGAGGACAGGCAAGATTAAAGCCCCGGCTATATAGGGTATGGGCTGTCGGGTTGTCCGGTTATTTATGCGGGCCGGGATTTTTTTGGGCCTGAAACAGGCCTTTAAGCAATTTGTTTGACATATTAATGACATTTGTTATAATCACAAAATTGACTACGGCCTGCCTGTTTCGCGTTTATGCTGTTTGATCCCGGCGGGATAAAAAAGGGGGAGGTGTTGGGTTTTGTCAGAGGTAAAGGTATATGACGATCAGATTGAGAAGGCGCTGAAGATACTTAAGCGCAAGCTCGCGCAGGACGGGACATTCAAGGAGATAAAGAAAAGAAGGTTTTACGAAAAGCCGAGCGTAAAGAAAAAGAGAAAGCGTCAGGAGGCCGCAAAACGCAGGGCAAAGGCGTCAAAGAAGGCTTACAGAAGGGTCGCGGAATAAGTTTCTTTTTGAGATAACAGGCCCAAAGGCCTTTGTTTTTGGACGGACGAATAAATGGCATACGCGGGCGGGAAAGACAACAGTCTTTCCCGCCCGCTTCTTTTCAGCTAAGGTTTTTCCTTTAAAAGCACGTCAACGATGCCCGGGTCCGCAAGCGTTGACGTGTCGCCAAGGTCTTCGGTCTGCCCCTCTGCTATCTTTCTTAAAATTCTTCTCATGATCTTTCCGCTTCTTGTCTTTGGAAGCCCTGAGCTGAACTGGAGCCTGTCCGGCTTTGCGATGGCGCTTATCTCTTTTTTTATGTGCTCCCCAAGCTCCTTTTTTAGCGCATCGGAGTGCGCGATCCCTTCTTTAAGCACCACGAACGCGTGAAGCGCCTCTCCCTTTACATCGTGCGGGAATCCCACGACCGCCGCCTCCGCGACCGCGGGGTGGGAGACAAGAGCGCTTTCTATCTCCGCGGTGCCGAGCCTGTGGCCGGAGATGTTCACGACATCGTCAATCCTGCCCATGAGCCACCAGTCCCCGTCCTCGTCAACGCGGGCGCCGTCCCCGCTCAGGTAGTATCCGGGGAATTTGCCGAAATAGATTTCCTTCATGCGCAGGTTCTGCGGGTCGTTGAACATGCCCCTTAGCATGCCGGGCCACGGCTTTTCTATGACAAGGTAGCCGCCCTCGTTTACACCGGCCTCCTTGCCGTCCTCCTTCAGCACCTTTGGCACAATGCCGAAAAACGGCCTTGTCGCCGAGCCGGGCTTGAGCGTCGTTGCCCCGGGCAGGGGCGTTATCAATATGCCGCCCGTCTCAGTCTGCCACCATGTGTCAACAACGGGGATCTTTCCCTTGCCCACGACGGTATGGTACCAGACCCACGCCTCCGGGTTTATGGGCTCCCCAACCGCGCCGAGCCCGCGCCGGCTTGACAAATCGGGCCGCCCACCCCCCTGCGCGCCGCCCCTCATGAGGGCGCGCACCGCAGTCGGAGCCGTGTAGAAGATATTCACCCCGTGCTTTTCAATTATCTCCCAGAACCTGCCCGGGTCCGGATATGTCGGGATGCCTTCAAACATAAGGCTTGTGGCGCCGCAGGCAAGCGGGCCGTAGACGATGTAGCTGTGGCCCGTGACCCACCCTATGTCGGCTGTGCAGAAGTGGATGTCTTCGTCCTTATAGTCAAAGACCCATTTGAAGGTAAGGGCGCTGAATATAAGGTATCCGGCGGTCGTGTGGACAATGCCCTTTGGTTTTCCCGTTGAGCCGCTTGTGTAGAGTATGAAAAGGGGGTCCTCCGAGTCCATGGGCACCGGGTTTATCGCCTTAATCGCCTCCGGGCTGTTGACCTCGTCATGCCACCATGTGTCCCTGCCCTGCTTCATGTTCACGGGGCCGCCGAGCCTTTTAACGACAATCACCGATTCTACGGCCGGGACCGCCTCAAGCGCAGAGTCGCAGTTCTCCTTCATGGGCACGGCCTTGCCGCCCCGCAGCCCCCAATCCGAGGTGATTACGAGCCGGGAGGCCGAGTCAACGACCCTGTCCTTAAGGGACGACGGGCTGAAACCCCCGAACACGACGCTGTGGATTATGCCGAGCCTCGCGCACGCGAGTATTGATATGGCGAGTTCGGGGATCATGGGCAGGTAAACCGTTACGCGGTCGCCCTTTTTAAGCCCCTTTTTATTAAGCACGTTCGCAAGCCGCGTAACCTCGTAGTAAAGCTGCTGGTAGGTGAGCGTCCTGCAGGAGCCGTCGTCGCCCTCCCATATGATCGCCGCCTTGTTTCTTCTCCATGTGTTCAAATGCCGGTCAATGCAGTTGTAGGAGACATTGAGCCTGCCGCCCGCAAACCATCTTGCAAACGGGGCATGGAAGTCCCATTCAAGGACCCGGTCCCACTTTTTCGTCCAGTCAACGATATCGGACATCCTTGCCCAAAAACCTTCCGGGTCTTTTACGGATTCCTCGTAAAGCGCGTTATACTCCTCCATGCCCTTTATGTGTGCGTTCTTTTTTATGTCCGCGGGCGGCGGGTAAACCCTTTTTTCATTAAGGAGAACCTCTATGTTCTCCTCAATCTTGCTTTTAGCCATGTTGCCTCCATTGGTTTGTCGCGTAGGTTGCGGTAAGACAGCGTTTTTCACTTAAAAAATACCTTAATACCGCGAGGGTGTCAAGAAACGGTTGGGTTCGGGCGCATGCGAATTACGGCTGTGCAGGCTTGCATAAAGATCCCTTATGTGTTAATTAAACATAGGCAATATAAGCAGGTTTGATTGGAAGGGGATAATTCCCGAAGGCGTATGACCATAACTGCGGTAAGGGGCTTTAACGACATACTTCCGGACGAAGCGGAACTCTGGAGATGGCTTGAGGGCACGGCGGCGCGGGTGTTTTCGTCGTACGGCTACTCTGAGATAAGGGTGCCTGTTGTTGAGAAGACGGGGCTTTTTCAAAGGAGCATAGGAGAGACAACCGACATCGTTGAAAAGGAGATGTACAGCTTCCCTGACAGGGCGGGCGACTCCCTAACGCTCAGGCCCGAGGGGACGGCCTCGGTTGCGAGGGCGTACATAGAGCACAAGCTCTACCAGAGGCCTGTTCAAAAGCTCTTTTACATGGGCCCCATGTTCAGGTACGAAAGGCCCCAAAAGGGAAGATACCGCCAGTTTTACCAGATAGGGGCGGAGGTGCTCGGGGATTTGAGCCCCTTATCCGACGCGGAGACGATAGAGATGCTAATGGTCTTTTTCAACTCCGTTGGGCTCAAGGACTACGGCCTTGAGATAAATTCCCTCGGATGCCCTGAATGCAGGCCCGGCTACAAAAAGACGCTCTTGGATTTCCTGGCCGCGCTAAAACCGTCCCTCTGCGCGAACTGCAGCGGCCGCATGGAGAAAAACCCTTTAAGGTCCCTTGACTGCAAAAATCCCGGATGCATGGAGGCTACAAAGGACGCGCCGCTACTCTCGGGTTTTCTCTGCGCCCAATGCGCATCGCATTTTGAGAAGGTAAGGCAGAGGCTCGCGGCGCTCGGCGTGGAGGCAACGGTCAATCCGAGGATCGTAAGGGGGCTTGATTACTACACCAAGACCGCCTTTGAGGTTGTCGCAAGGGGGTTAGGGTCGCAGAACGCGGTTGCCGCGGGCGGAAGGTATGATGGCCTCGTAAAAGACCTCGGAGGCCCGGAGACCCCGTGCTTCGGGTTTGCGATAGGGCTTGAAAGGCTCGCGCTCTGCGTTAAGGACGCAAAGTTTAAGCATGCCCCGGTAATCGCCTTCATACCGCTTGGCGGCCCGGCCACGGAAAAGGGGGCAGGGCTTTTGAGGGAACTAAGGCAGAGGGGGCTCAAGGTGGTTGAGGATTTTTCAGAGGCGGGTCTTAAAGGCAGGATGAAGGCCGCGCATAGGGCAGGGGCACGGTATGCCCTTATCCTCGGGGACGATGAATTGAGGGACGGCGTTATAACCTTAAAGGACATGGCCTCAGGCGAGCAGGAAAAAACGGGGCTTGCCGATATCGCGGACAAGCTCCTGTTGCGCGTGTGAGGCGTCTGTTTCAGCTGAAACAAACCAAAAATGTTTTCCGGACAACATACATATATCTTCATAACCGCGCTTGCGGCGTTCGGGGTATTCTTTCTTGTCGCGGTCGGCGTCATCCTTGTGCTTTGGATTGCGACCCCTTTTTCCCTTTTCGGCGTAAAGGGGCTTTTGCGGAAAATGATTGATGAGCAGGTGCGGACTAACAGCCTTCTTAAATCCATGCTTGAAGAGGCCCAAAAGAAAAACAGCGCTCAGGGCGGGCAGGGC
>JBBTGV010000003.1:0-10325 GCA_038041305.1 Deltaproteobacteria bacterium
GATACGATACAATGGTCATTGCGAACATATTCGGCGAGACGGTTAAGGATTACGGAGAGCTGGCGAAAAGGCTGGACTCCGCCGAGGGCGTGGCGGCGCTTGAGATAAACATCTCCTGCCCGAATGTCAAAAAAGGCGGCCTCGTCTTCGGCACGGACCCTAAAGAGGCGTATAAGGTCGTAAGGAAAGTCAGGCGCTCAACGAGGCTGCCTCTTATAACGAAGCTCTCTCCCAATGTTGCTGACGTAAGGCCTTTTGTCAAGGCCGCTGAGGATGCGGGCACGGACGCGGTCTCTCTTATCAACACCATACCCGCGATGGCGATAGACGTTGAGAGGAAAAGGCCGTGCATCGCAAGGGGGATAGGCGGGCTTTCAGGCCCTGCCATAAGGCCCATTGCCGTGAGGATGGTCTGGGAGGCCTACAATGCCGCAAAGGTTCCGATTATAGGCATGGGCGGGATAATGAACGCAAGGGATGCGCTTGAGTTCATTATAGCGGGCGCAACCGCCGTTGAAGTCGGGACCGCTAATTTTATAGACCCTGCCGCGTCAATCAGGATACTTGAAGGCATATCCGAATACCTTAAAAAACATTCAACATCGGTTTCAGCGCTTGTAGGCTCTCTTAAGATCGGATAATGCGGATTTTAGAGCGGCGTTGAGCCTGTTGCAAGGCTTATAGGGACAGGGGTTTCTCTGTCGGTTGTCGTGCTGTCGCCTATCTGGCCCGAAGGGTTGGCCCCCCATGCCCCGATTGACCCGTCGTTTTTAAGCGAAAAAGAGTGGCTGGAGCCGGCGGATATTGAAGATATGCCCGAGATAGAGGTTATCTCCACGGGGGAGCTTGAGTTCGCGGTTGTCCCGTTGCCGAGCTGTCCTGAGGCGTTATCGCCCCATGCCCGGACAGTGCCGTCGCTTTTTAAGGCAAGCGAATGGTTTCCTCCAGCCGATATTGCGGCCACGCCCGTAAGGCCGGTTATCTCCACGGGAGAGCTTGAGTTCGCGGTTGTCCCGTTGCCGAGCTGTCCTGAGGCGTTATCGCCCCATGCCCGGACAGTGCCGTCGCTTTTTAAGGCAAGCGAATGGTTTCCTCCAGCCGATATTGCGGCCACGCCCGTAAGGCCGGTTATCTCCACGGGAGAGCTTGAGTTCGCGGTTGTCCCGTTGCCGAGTTGTCCTGAGGAGTTATCGCCCCATGCCCTTATTATGCCGCCTGTTAGTCCGAGCGAATGGGAGCCCCCGGCATTTATTGAGGTAAAGTCCGCGTACGAGCCCGTCTGAACCGGAGAGGCCCTGTTGACGGTTGAACCGTCGCCTATCTGCCCCGATGAGTTATCGCCCCATGCCCAGACAGTGCCGTCGCTTTTTAAGACAAGGGAATGATAATCCCCCGCTGAAATTAGGGAGGCCTCTGTAAGGCCTGTCATCTCTGCGGGGGAGCTTGAGTTCGCGGTTGTCCCGTTGCCGAGCTGCCCTGATGCGTTATCCCCCCATGCCCAGACAGTGCCGTCTCCTTTAATGGCAAGCGAGTGGCTTCCCCCTGCCTCAACCGCTGTTGCCGCCGAGCTTGCCACGGACACGGTAAGGGTGGTTGAGCCTGTTATTAAGTTAAATGTCGCGCTTATCGTCGTTGAGCCTGTTGATACGCCGGATGCGAGTCCAAAGGGGCTTATAAATGCAACGGATGCGTCTGTTGATGACCATGCCGCGACATCCGAGATGTCCTGCGTGGCCGCGTTTGAGAGGGTCGCGCTTGCAGTGAACTGCTGGGTTTCGTCAAGCGCCATCGTCGGGTTTTCCGGGGCGATTGAAATGGAGGATATGTCCGCGACGGTAAGCGTTGAGGACGCGGGGATGCCCTCGTATGTCGCGGTAATCGTGGAGGCGCCGGTTGAGAGCGCCTCCACGGAGCCGACCCCTGTGATTACAGCTACTGCCTCGTCAGAGGAAGCCCATGCGGCGTATCTTGTCACGTCCTGAGACGCGTTGTTTGAGAACGCGACCGTTGCCGAGAATTCCTGCGACGTGCCCTCGGCGACCGAGGGGTTTTCAGGCGAGACCGTAAGGGATGTTATGGTCGCGGCAGAAAGCGCGGCGCTGCCGGACACTCCCTCGTAGGATGCGGTTATGGTTGCCGAGCCTGTTGATACGCCCGTTGCAAGCCCGTTAATGTCAACCGTTACGACCCCTGTGTTTGACGAACTCCATGAGGCGACGGTCGTTATGTTGCCGATCGCGTTGTTTGAGAATGTCGCGATTGCCGAGAGCTGCCTTGTCCCTGCGACGGCGACTGTTCCTGTCGCAGGGGTGATTGATACGGAGACCGGCGACGGGGAAACGGATTGGGTTGACTCGTCTGTCGCGCAGGCGCTTAAACATGCCGCTAAGACAAGAAATAGGAATATCTTGAGGTGACGCATCGTTGTAAAACCCCTATAGGGGGCAATCATCGCGCATCCCCCCATTGGGTTTTAATACCACATTATAATGCCCCCGACAAGTTTATTCAGGGCCTACCCGCGGCGCCCTATTAGCCGAGGTCAATGACGCTAATCCTGCCCGCCACTGCCTCTGATATCTTTACGAACGCCTCCGAGTGCCCTGAACCCGGCGAGCTTACGACAATGGGAGTGCCCTTGTCCCCGCCCTCCCTTATCTCCATGTCAATGGGGATTTTCCCGAGTAGCGGGACATTGTATCTCTCGCTTGTCTTTTCTCCCCCGCCGTGGCTGAATATCTCGGATTTTCCGCTACAGTGCGGGCATATGAAAAAGCTCATGTTCTCCACGATGCCGAGCACCGGGACTTGAACCTGCTCAAACATCTTTATCGCCCTTCTTGCGTCAATCAGGGCCACATCCTGAGGGGTGGTGACAATCACCGCGCCTGTAAGCGGGATCGTCTGAACAAGCGTAAGCTGGACATCCCCTGTGCCGGGAGGCAGATCTATCACGAGATAATCAAGCTCCCCCCATTCAACGCCTGTTAATAGCTGTTTTACGAGCTGCATGACAAGAGGCCCCCTCCATATAAGCGGGGTCTCCTCGTCAAGCATGAAGCCCACTGAGACGAGTTTCAACCCGTATTTGTCAATCGGCACGAGTTTCTGTTCCGGGGTTGTCTGAAGCGGCTCGTGAACGCCGAGCATGAGCGGCAGCGACGGGCCGTAGACGTCGGCATCCAAAAGCCCGACCCTTGCCCCTGACCGCGCAAGCGCGAGGGCGAGGTTAACCGACACGGTTGACTTGCCTACTCCTCCCTTCCCGCTTGCGACCGCGATTGTGTTTTTTACGCCCGGCAACGGGGCCTTGTCAGGAAGCCCTTTTGACCTCGGGACATCCGCGCCTGTCTTTATGAGGGCCTCTGTTACGCCGGGTACGGCCTTTACGGCTTGAATAGAGGCCGCCTCAAGCTCCTTTTTCAACGGGCACGCCATGGTCGTAAGCATCAGCGTGAATGAGACACGCCCGCCTTCAATCCTTATGTCCCTTATCATGTTGAGCGTAACAAGGTCTTTGTTAAGCTCAGGGTCCATTACCTTGCTTAAGGCGTCAAGCACGGCCGCCTCTGTCACAACCCCTGCCTTTGGCATGTTAGTCTCCTTGCGCCTGATTTTCCTATTGCGCGGCGGCTTCCCTGATGGCCTTCATAAGGTCTTCAAGCGGGGCGCCGT
Source organism: Deltaproteobacteria bacterium (assembly GCA_038041305.1). GTDB lineage: Bacteria > Desulfobacterota > GWC2-55-46 > GWC2-55-46 > GWC2-55-46 > JBBTGV01. The sequence goes on from JBBTGV010000003.1 coordinate 3,676, forward strand.
CCCTCTTTGCGGCGTCCTCAATGGATACGGCCCCGCCGCAACACGAATCAATCTTGAAGTTTGTGAATACGCCGATTGTCTTGGGGAAAAGCCTTATGCAGTCGTTTACGACCAGATCCTTCGTGATTTCCATTTTTCAAGACCCCGTATCAGTTTTTATCGCAATATTGAGCTCGCCAAGCACCTTGTCCAATTCAACGTTGTGCATCATTGAGCCGAAGGCGATGTCTTCGTTTTTTGCGCCCGGGCATGAAAAACAGCCCTGTCCGAACCATTTTTTAAACACCCCGATTGTTGAAGGGTATTGTTCCATGACCGCGCCTATCATCATGTCCTTTGTTATGCCTTCTCCTGCCATATCCTTAGAAAACCTATCTGGCCGGGGCCGCGGGTTTTGGCGGGGCCGCCGGAGCAGGGGCCGCCTTGATGGTAAGAAGCATGTTTAAAACAAAGAATATAACCGAGACGGCTTCAAGCACTGAAAATGCGAGGAGCGTCATTGAAGAGCCGTTTAGGCCCTTGACCCACCAGCCCACGGCCATGCCGATAAGCCCTATGTTGGACACCCATAGCTGCGCCTGAGAGAGGTTTTCGCTCCACAAGGGCCTTCCGCTGAATCTCGGGAGTATGTGGTAGCCCACGCCGTATACCATCATGGACATCCAGCCCAAGAGGTTAAAATGCACGTGTATGGGCATTATGGGATAACCCGCACCCGCCACACTCATGTAAATGCCGAGCAGCATCGCGGCGAGGAAGTACATCATCGCGCATCTTATGAACCATACGGTAATCTTGCTCATTTAGAGGCAGCTCCTTATTGATTGTTTTTTTAAGAACCGTCAGTCGTTATAAAGATTCGTTCGCCCGCATTTGCCGCATTGGCATCAGCCGGCGTGTCAAGAAATCTTTAAATCTTTGTCTTAAGCGGGGCAATCTTGCACGCGTCAACCGGGCATACCTCGGCGCAGGCCCCGCATTCCGTGCACAATCTCGCGTCAATTTTATAGGGGGACCCTTCTGCGATTGCGCCTTCCGGGCATTCAGGCAGACACACCCCGCACGATATGCAGTCTTCTACGATACGATAAGCCATGTTTGCGCGGCATTCCTTAGTAGGACGATAACACGCGGCATTCCCTTATGAGGGGCGTGAATGGCACAATGAAACAGGCCATAAAGGGTTTTTATGTCCTTTCTAATGTAAGGCCGCCGCGGGGTTTTGCGGCAGGGCTTTATATTGAGAGGACCTCTTTTACCTCAGGCACCCTTTCCTTTATGGCCCTTTCAACGCCCATTGCGAGCGTTATCTGCGCGCTCGGGCATCCTGAGCACGCGCCCTGAAGCTGAACCCTTACAATGCCCTTTGCCTCGTCAATGTCCACAAGCTCCACGTCCCCGCCGTCAGCCTGCAGAGCGGGGCGAATCCCGCTAAGGGCCTCTTCAATCTTCTCCCGTGATAACATAAATGCCTCCGAAGTTTTTTGTATTACTTATATATTGTATAGGCAAAACAAAAAACTTTCAAGCACTTAGCGAAAAAATAAGGAGGCATCGGGCCTTTCTTTAATGATATAATAAAATAAGACGCGGCTAAATGACTTATGTCAGTTGCAATGCGTTTTTTTGCCGGTTTTTTCGCTGGCAACAGCGTGATAAAAAGTCCTTGACAATGCAGTCTTTTGTCTGTAATGTTTGAGGTTAAAATTCTTTCCTTAAGGAGGAGGACTAATTATGAGGAGATTGGTTGGAGCAGGTGTGGTTGCCGTGGGCCTTGCGTTCGCAGGCTCGGCGTTAGCGGCAGACGGGGCAGCGCTTTACAAGTCTAAATGCACGGCATGCCACGGAGCAGAAGGCGCTGGTTCAGCCATGGCCCCGGCGCACAAGGGGAATGACTGGGTAAAGACCACAAAGGACGCTGACATCGCAACCGTCATCAAGAACGGCCGTCCTGCGGCGCAGACAAGGTTTGACAAGGGCAAGTACACGATCGGAATGCCGGCTAACAAGCTCGCGGACGACGAGGTGTCTGCGCTTGTGACCTATATGAAGGGGCTCAACAAGTAGGCTTGATTCTCTAAAGTCATAAAAAGGCCCGGAGACACGACCCGGGCCTTTTTTATTTTTTTATATATAACAAGGCGTTCCCTTCCATTGCATCAAACATTATTGACAACCTGACAAAAATCATTGATAATAATACCGCTTTCAGATAGCCTTCTCATGGCCTTTTAACGCTTGGCGCAAAAAGGGCAGGGGAAGTTTTATTTGTTTGTTCAGTAAAAATACGGCTTGCCGAATTTTTCTTTAGCCGTATGTCTTAACGTGATAGACATGAGGGAGGTATTCTTAAGATGAGGGATGTATGCATAGGCATTGACATAGGCTCTGTGAGCGCGAATACGGTTGTCCTTGACAAGGATAGGAACATCCTTGAGGAACATTACATAAGGACAAAGGGGGAGCCGCTTGAGGTAACGCATTCAATATTGGTGGACACGATCAAGCGCTACGGCGCTGATTACATAAAGCTCGTTGCCGTGACAGGCTCCGGCGGCAAGCTCATAGCCCCGCTTATCGGCGCGGGGTTCATAAACGAGGTCATTGCACAGGCAAAGGCAACGGAGGTATTTCACCCTGAGGTGAGAACCGTTATTGAGATGGGCGGGCAGGACGCGAAATTAATCTTCCTTGCGCCTGAGGGAAAGGACGGGAGATTGAGGATCGCGGACTTTCAGATGAACTCCGTGTGCGCCGCCGGCACAGGGTCGTTTCTTGACCAGCAGGCATACAGGATGGGGCTTACGATTGAGGACTTCGGCGTGCTTTCCCTGAAGAGCAAGAACCCGCCGAGGATCGCGGGCAGGTGCTCCGTGTTCGCGAAAAGCGACATGATACACCTTCAGCAGATCGCAACGGCGGATTATGACATCATCGCCGGCCTGTGCTACGCGGTCGCGAGGAATTTCAAGGCGACCATCGGAAAGGGAAAGGACTTCATCGCCCCCGTCGCATTTCAGGGCGGCGTTGCCGCGAACGCCGGCGTAAGAAAGGCGTTTAAGGACGTCCTTGAGCTTGACGAGAAAGACTATATAGTCCCGAATCACTTCGCGTCAATGGGCGCGATAGGCGCGCTTTACGCCTGCATAGAGATGAACAAGGCCCTCGGAAAATTCAAGGGCGTCTCGGCGCTTGAGGAGTTCATAAGGAGCGGAAGGAAAAACGAAAGGTCGCTTGAAAAACTTCAAAGGCCGGAAAATCACCCCTCCCAGAGAAGGACGTCCGTTGGATATGAGTTGCCGGAAGGCGCCGCGATTGAGGCCTACCTCGGCGTTGACGTCGGCTCAACGAGCACGAACGTCATACTCCTTGACAGGGCGTTCGGGTTGATAACGAAGAGATACCTCGCAACCGCGGGCAGGCCGCTTGAGGCGGTAAGAAAGGGACTCCTTGAGGTATGGGAGGAGTGCGGCGACAGGGTTAATGTCATAGGGGTAGGCACGACCGGGTCGGGCAGGTACCTGACGGGGGACTTCATCGGCGCCGACGTCATAAGAAACGAAATAACCGCGCAGGCCACCGCCGCCGCCGAGATAGACCCGGAGGTTGACACCATCTTTGAAATAGGCGGGCAGGATTCAAAATACATCGCCCTAAAGGGCGGCGTGGTCGTTGATTTTGAAATGAACAAGGTCTGCGCCGCCGGCACGGGATCGTTCCTTGAGGAGCAGGCGGAAAGGCTCGGCATAAGCATAAAGGGGGAGTTCTCGGAGCTTGCCCTCGGGTGCGCAACGCCTCCGCCCATGGGCGAGAGGTGCACGGTCTTTATTGAATCCGACATGGTGCACTATCAGCAGAGGGGCGTTGAGAAGGACGGGCTTGTGGCCGGGCTTTCATATTCAATCGTGCAAAATTACCTTAACAGGGTTGTCGGGGACAGAAGGATAGGCAACAGGATATTTTTTCAGGGCGGCACGGCCGCAAACTTAGGCGTTGTCTCGGCCTTTGAAAAGGTCACCGGGAAAAAGATAAGCGTGCCGGAGCACCATGACGTCACGGGCGCGATAGGTGCCGCGATGCTTGCCGCAAGGGAGATGGCCGCGGGCCAGAAGACAAGGTTTAAGGGGTTTGATTTAAGCAAAAGGAAATACGAGCTGCAGTCCTTTGAGTGCAGGGACTGCTCAAACGTGTGCAGCGTCCGCAAGGTCGTCATGGAGGGGGAGGCCCCTCTTTACTACGGCGGAAGGTGCGAGAAGTACGACGTGCAGAGGGTATCGGCGAAATTCTCCCATCTGCCGGACCTCTTTCAGGACAGGGAAAAGGCGCTTTTTTCAACATACGCCGGAAAGGTCGCGCCAAAGGACGCCCCGGTCATAGGGTTGCCGAGGATGCTCTTTATGTATGAGATGTATCCCTTCTGGAGGGCGTTTTTTGACAATCTGGGCTACAGGGTGCAGCTGTCCTCCCCCACGAGCAAGAACATAATAAAAAACGGCATTGAAAAGACAGTCACCGAGACGTGCTTCCCGGTCAAGGTCGCGCACGGCCACATACAGGACCTGATAGACAAGGGAATAAAAAAGATATTTCTTCCGAGCATCATAAACCTAAGGCCGGCGAAGCCGAGCCATATCCATACGGTCTTGTGCCCGTATGTGCAGGCCGTCCCTTATATAGTAAAGTCTGCTTATGATTTTAACGCCTTCGGGGTGGAACTCCTGTCGCCCGTGATACATTTCAATCAGCGTGAATCCGGCGTTGCGAAGGAGTTTCACTCGTTCGGCCAGACGCTTGGAAGGGATAAAAAGACGGTTGACAGGGCGCTTAAAGAGGCGTTCAAGGCCTGGGACGAGTTTTCAGCGAGGCTTAGACAAAGGGGCAAAGAGGTTATAGACGCGCTAAAACCAGAGGAGACCGCCCTCGTCATAGTCGGAAGGGCCTACAACACGACGGACCCGGGGATAAACCTTGAGTTGCCGAAAAAACTAAGGGACATGGGCACAATCGCCATACCGTACGACATGCTCCCGGTTGAGGCCGAGATTGACGAGACGCTGGCAGAGGACATGTACTGGAAGAGCGGGCAGAGGATACTCGCGGCCGCGAAGATCGTAAAGAAAGACCCGAGGCTTTATTCGGTCTATATAACGAACTTCGGCTGCGGGCCGGATTCCCTTATAACGCACTTCTACAAGGACACATCCGCCGGCAAACCGTTTCTGCAGCTTGAGATTGACGAGCATTCCGCCGACGCGGGCGCGATCACGAGGTGCGAGGCGTTCCTTGACAGCATCAGGAACACAAAGGGAAAGATAAAGCATTTTGAGAAGACCAGAGACTTGGTCGTAAGGACGAAACTTAAAAGGAAGCTCTACATGCCGAACATGGCGGACGGCGCGCACGGCATCGCCGCGGCGTTTCAGGCGTGCGGCATAGACGCGGAGGTTATGCCGATGCCCGACGACGAGTCCCTTAAATGGGGAAGGCGCTACACATCGGGCAGGGAATGCTACCCGTGCATCGTGACGACCGGGGACATGATAAAGATCACCAAGAAAGAGGGTTTTGACCAGAACGGGAGCGCGTTTTTCATGCCGTCCGGAAACGGGCCGTGCAGGTTCGGCCAGTACAACAGATATCAGAGGCTGATACTTGACGAGGTGGGTTTAAAGGACGTGCCGATCTACGCCCCTGATCAGGACGGGACATTCTACAAGGACTTAGGGTCAATAGACGGCAATTTTAAAAGGCTCGCGTGGTGGGGCATCGTTGCCGCAGATCTCCTCCACAAGAGGCTCTTGGAGACCCGTCCGTACGAGAAAAGCGCGGGGGATTCCGAAAAGCTCTACTGGGATTCCATACACAAGGTATGCGACGCGATAAGGCGGAAGAAATTCCCCGAGAAAGAGCTTAAGGAGGCGAAGGCCCTCTTCAGGGCCATACCCGTAAGCCCGCACGGGGACAGGCCCGTCATCGGCATGGTCGGCGAGATTTATGTGAGGAGCAACAGATTCACCAACGAGGACCTTATAAAGAAGCTGGAGGCCCTCGGCGCGGAGGTTAGGCTTCCGACGGTATCGGAATGGATATTCTACACGAACTTCACATCAAAGAGGAAAAACTGGGAGAGAAGGTTCTGGAAGGACTTTGCCCTGACCGCGATTGAGAACTTCGTGCAGCACAGGGACGAGTCAAGGATGGAGAACATCTTGAACGGGGACCTGAGGGGGGGGCACGAGGAGAGGACCGAAAAGCTCGTTGATTACGCGGCCCCGTACATACACGATTCGTTTGAGGGCGAGGCCGTCCTGAGCATAGGCAAATCCATTGACTATATCTCAAAGGGCGCGCACGGTATTGTGAACGCGATGCCCTTTACATGCATGCCGGGCACCATCGTAAACGCCGTGCTTAAGAGGCTGAGGGAGAAGAATTCAAACATACCTTATCTTAACATGGTTTACGAGGGCATTGAGGACACGAACAGCGCGACAAGGATGGAGGCCTTTGTGCATCAGGCAAGGGAGTTTAAGCAGATGCACGGCCCCAAAAACGCCTGAAGAAGGGCGGGCATTTAAAAATAAACAAGGGGTTTTGGCCGGACAAACAAGTGGCTCGGAAAAATTCATACAATATCGCGATAGCCGGGG
>JBBTGV010000004.1:0-13816 GCA_038041305.1 Deltaproteobacteria bacterium
GTCCGTCATAGCCTTCCTCATCCTCATCGGCGTCTGGGTCAACCGTTTTCTCATGATAATACCGGAATTTACGGACGGCAGCGCCAGAACAGCCCTTACATGGACAGGCATCTCCCTCATACTCGCGGGCCTCTCGGCGGTGCTCCTCGCCTTCGCGATATTAAAGAAAAAGACGTGCGGGCTGAAGCTCTCGCCTTGAGGGCTGGTTGAACTGGGAGCCAGCGTGCCCGCGGGCCGCACAATAGATGCGTGCCTTACCCGCAAACCCCGCCATAAATGGCGGGGTTTGCTATTAATTCCTCCGAAAAAATCCTGCAAATGTTAGGTCCGGCTGTTGGCGTTTTTTTCTGCTATACTTGTCGTATCCGTGAAAGTTCCCTGTTGGCTACGCATATCCCGGATTTAACAAACAAAACAAACAAAAGGAGGCGCTATGAACGCATGGATAATTACGGTTATTTCAGCATTGTGCCTAATCGTTGCCCCAAAGGCATTTGCCGAAGGCGCCGGCAAAACAGATCCCTTGATGTCCGGGGAGGCGGTTAAGGCAATGAAAAAGATGATGATGGAAATGAAGCCAGACACGTTGGAGGCGTCTGTTAAGAGAGGGGAAGGGCTTTTCAATGACCCGACTCTTGGGAAAAATTCAGCCGGAATAAGCTGCGCGGCCTGTCACCCGGACGGCGGCAGCATAGGCGGCGCCGCGGACATGAAGTGGAAGGAAGAAACCATGAAGGTGGCTATCCCTACGCTTAGGGGCGCCGCAGCGGGTTTCCCGAAGCCGGCAGGCCCGATGAAGGCCGTTGTCACGGTCGGCGGACAAAACAATATGTGCATAATGACGTTCCTTGACGGCAGGCCGCTTGATTTGAACAGTCAGGCCGCCGTAGACCTTGAGGCCTATGTCTATTCTTTGAGCAATGGAGAAAAGATTAATCCGGGCGCTTCCAAAAGACTCCCTGTTCAGGACGCCAAATAAATAAGAGGCCGGCATTTCTGCCGGCCTCTTTATTGTCCTTACCATAGTGAATGAAGGATATTACCCTACGAACTTCAGGAACGGGTTTGCAAGCAGGAGTATAAGCGCCACGACGAGCACGTAAATCGCCAGCGACTCCATCATTGCAAGTCCGATGATGAGCGTTGAGAATATCTTGCCTGATGCGCCGGGGTTTCTTGCTATGCCCTCAACCGCCCCCCTGACTGCATGGCTCTGCGCAAACCCTACGCCTGTTGCCGTGATGCTCATGACAACGGCGGCTACTATGGCAACCAGTGTGTAGAACCACATGGTTGACCCGCCTCCGCCCGTTGTTGCCGCAGTCGTTGCAACCGCCTCGGCCGCCTCTATCGCAAGCGCCGGCGTAGCCATAAGAGCAAGCGCCGCTCCGGTAATCATTAAACTTCCTAATCTTTTCATAACGCCAATTGCCTCCTTAATTATTTGTGCCTGTATATCCCGCCGTATTCTATTTAAAGGATTTCTACAGAGACCTTGGGTTCAATTAAAATCGGCTCATAATACTAAAAGAGATTTGCCATGTCAAGGATTTTTTACGCATGATTTTTTAATATTTAAAATAGCTGTTTTTAGCCCTGACAGCGCTGAGGCCTTCCCTTAACATAAATAAGGCGTCTGTCTTGACATCCCGCGCCCGCGCACCTATATTACTCTTGCGGGGCGTTTTAGGCGGTTCGCGGAATTGACAACGGATGTTAAAAGAGTTTACAGTAAATCCTTAAGGAGGCAGGCATATGGGAAAGATAATAGGCATTGACCTCGGCACAACCAACTCGGTTGTAGCCGTCATGGAGGCCGGGGAGCCGAAGGTCATCGTAAACGAGGAGGGCGGAAGGCTTACCCCCTCCGTTGTCGCGTTTACGAAAGACAGGGAGATCCTTGTCGGACAGGTTGCAAAGAGACAGGCGGTGACAAATCCTGAAAACACCATATTCTCCATAAAGAGGTTCATGGGCAGGAACTACGACGAGGTCTCTGAAGAGATGAAGATGGTCCCTTATCAGGTGATAAGGGATTCTCAGGGTCGTGCCGCCGTGAAGTCGGGCAACATGGGCAAGGAATTCCTCCCGCCCGAGATATCAGCCCTTATACTGCAGAAGCTCAAAAGGTCGGCGGAGGCCTATCTGGGGGAGCCTGTCACGGAGGCCGTGATAACCGTGCCGGCTTATTTCAACGACGCCCAGAGGCAGGCGACGAAGGATGCCGGCAAGATTGCCGGGCTTGACGTAAAAAGGATAATAAACGAGCCGACCGCGTCGTCCCTCGCGTACGGGCTTGAAAGGAAAAAGGACGAGGTTATAGTCGTGTATGACTTCGGCGGCGGGACCTTTGACGTCTCAATACTTGAGGTGGGAGAAGGCGTTTTTGAGGTCAAATCAACGAACGGGGATACGCACCTCGGCGGAGATAATTTTGACCACAGGATTATTGACTGGCTGATAACGGAGTTCAAGAAGGACCAGGGCATTGACCTTTCAAAGGACAGGATGGCGCTCCAGAGGCTTAAGGAGGCCGCCGAGAAGGCCAAGATAGAGCTTTCAACCGTAATGGAATCCGAGATAAACCTGCCGTTCATAACCGCTGACGCAAGCGGGCCGAAGCACCTTGTCGTGAGGGTATCAAGGGCAAAGCTTGAGCAGCTCACGGTAGACCTTGTTGAAAGGAGCAGAAGGCCCTGCGAACAGGCGCTGAAGGATGCCGGGCTCAGGCCATCCGACATAAACGAGGTCGTGCTCGTGGGCGGCATGACAAGGATGCCTCTTATACATAATGTCGTTAAGGAGTTCTTCGGCAGGGAGCCGCACAAGGGCGTTAACCCCGACGAGGTCGTTGCGGTCGGAGCGGCCATACAGGGCGGCGTCCTTGCTGGTGAGGTAAAGGAGGTGGTGCTCCTTGATGTAACCCCGCTTTCTTTAGGCCTTGAGACATTGGGCGGCATTATGACGCCCCTTATACAGAGGAATACAACCATACCCGCGAAGAAAAAAGAGGTGTTTACAACGGCGGGCGACAGCCAGACTCAGGTGGAGATACACGTCCTGCAGGGCGAAAGGCCCATGGCAAGGGACAACAGGACCCTCGGCAGGTTCCAGCTTGTAGGCATACCGCCCGCGCCAAGGGGCGTGCCGCAGATAGAGGTCGCGTTTGACATTGACGCGAACGGCATATTGAACGTCTCCGCAAAGGACATGGCCACGGCCAAGGAGCAGAGGATAACGATAACCGCCTCAAGCGGGCTTTCAAAGGACGAGGTCCAGAACATGGTAAGGGAGGCGGAGGGAAATGCCGATGAGGATAAAAAGAGAAAAGAGCTGATTGAGACGAGAAACCAGCTTGATTCTCTGGTATACTCAACCGAGAAGCTTGTCGCGGAAAACAAGGCAAAGCTGTCTGAGGCTGACATAAAGCACGTTGAGGACGCCGCGGCAGCCGCGAAAAAGACCCTGCAGGAAAAGGAAAACGACCTTGACGCGCTGAAGGACGCGCTGAAGGACATAACGCAGGCGTCCCACAGGCTCGCCGAGGCAATGTATAAAGGCACGGCCCCGCACGGCGCGCCTGAGGCCGGGGCAAAGGGGCCGGAGGCAGGCCCTGCCCAGGGAGAGGTGGTTGACGCGGAGGTCGTTGATGACAAGAAATAAAGCATAGGCAGGCGGCAAAGGCCCTGTTATACGCGGCGCCGGACATAAAAACCGGCGCCCTGGCCTTAAATCAGGGCACGATTAAAAACAGACTGATACAACCCTTTTTAGCCCTTCCATTCATAAGGCCGCGGGGCCGGCTTGACGCGCATTCTTCGCTTGTTGGCAAATCCTGCCTTTATATATTATAATGTGACTGAGTAATGATATGGCCCAAAAAGATTTTTACGAGATCCTCGGCGTTTCAAGGGATGCAACGGAAGACGAGATAAAAAAGGCCTATAGGTCGCTTGCCAGAAAATATCATCCAGACCTTCATCCGGGAAATAAGGAAATAGAGGCGCGGTTTAAGGAGATAAACGAGGCATACGGCGTCCTAAGCGATCAGAAGAAAAGGACCGATTACGACCTCGGCGGGTATTCAAGGTTTGAGCCCGGCATGGGCGGCGGGCCAGGCGGGTATCCCCCCGGCGGCGTCCATGAAGGCTGGTACGATGAATTCGGGGTCGGCGATGCCGCCGGCACGAGAGGCTTTGACGAGATATTCGCGGAGGTCTTCGGGGTAAGGGGAAGAAGGAGGGGGACGCAGCGCGGGGCGGACATAGAATACGGCCTCTCGCTTGATTTTTTGCATTCAGTAAAGGGCGCGGACATAAAGACTACCATATCAAGGCGCGATGGAAGCAGGGAAACCATGACAGTGAAGATCCCGGCCGGCGTCAAGACCGGCTCAAGGGTCAGGGTCCCCGCAAAGGGCGACCTGGGATACGACGGCGGGCCTAACGGGGATCTTTTCATAATAATAGACGTCAAGCCGCATCAATACTTCAGGCGCGTTGACAACGATATCTATGTGGATGTGCCGGTAACGATAAAGGAGGCCGTCTCAGGCGCTAAGATTGAAGTGCCCACGATAGACGGCCCGACGACGATAAGGATATCCCCCGGGATGCAGGGCGGGCAGAAGCTCCGGATAAAAGGCAAGGGCGTCTACGGCCATGAGGGGGCGGCGAGGGGGGACGGCTATGTTGTCATGAACATCGTCCTTCCGAAGAAGATTGACGCCCGCGCAAAGGCCCTTGCGGATGAATTTGATAAAATAAATCCTTATGAACCAAGAAAAGGCTTGTGGTAAAATAAAAGTTGCCGATATAATAATTAAAGGCGGGTTTTTAGAGCGCAGGTTTCAGCAATAAAGAGGCATAACATGACAGAACTTGAAGACATAAAAGAAAAACTGACCCCGGTGGCAAGAAGGGTTGTTGAGGCCGCCGTGGAGGAGAGCAAAAACAGGCAGCACTTCTATCTCGGGGTTGAGCACCTGTTCCTTGCGTTCGCAAAGGTTGAGGAGACCTTCTTCAGGGAGGTCATGGAGGACCTAAACCTTGACGTGTATCATGTGATTAACTTCCTGAACGAGCACCTTAACGTGTCGCGCCAGTACATAGGGCTTGGGCTGAAGATACCCCCCGCGACAAGGAACGTATTCAGGCTCGCAAGGGAGGAGGCCCAGAGGTGGGGCAGGGAAGAGCTTGACTCAACGGACCTTTTTATAGCCATATTCCAGGAGAACCACAGCCTTCCCGCAAAGGTATTCAGGAGCTTCGGACTTGACCCCGACTATGTGATGAGGAGGATTACGGTCAAGGTCAGGAGCAAGGAGGAAATGGAGGAGGAGATAAAGAAGAAGTACGAGCTCCCGCCGAATCTGAAGCACTTCGCGGTGAACCTCAACAAGCTTGCGAGGTTTGACAAGCTTCCGGTGATAGTAGGCAGGGATTCCGAGATTGAGCATGTGATGGAGGTGCTCTGCCATTTGGAGAGGTCGAACTCCGTCATGATAATAGGTGAGCCGGGCGTGGGCAAGACCGCCGTTGTCGAGGGCCTTGCAAGGCGTATTGAGCTTGAGCCGAGGAGGGTCCCAAAGAGGCTCAGGGACAAACAGATAGTAAACCTCCAGATGAATTCAATTGTCGCCGGCACCATATTCAGGGGCATGTTTGAGGACAGGATTGAGAAGATAATAAAGGAGATAAAGGAACGGAAAAACATCATATTCTTTATTGACGAGGCGCATACGCTTATCGGCGCGGGCAGCGCCATGGGCGTGCCTTCCGATGCGGCCAACATATTTAAGTCAACGCTTTCAAGGGGAGAGGTGCAGATAATAGGCGCCACAACCCTGTCCGAGTACAAGGAGTTCATCGCGGAGGACGAGGCCCTTGCAAGAAGGTTCAGGCTTGTGCACGTGCAGGAGCCCACGGTTGAGGAGACAAAGAAGATCCTTTACGGCATAAAATCAAGGCTTGAGAAGAACTATTCCGTGAAGGTGACCGAGGAGGCGATAGAGACGTCCCTTGACATGAGCCAGAGGTACATGAGGAGCCTTAAGATGCCGGACAAGGTGATAGGCTGGCTTGACACCGCGTGCGTCAAGGTTGAGATAGGCAGGCCATCGGAGCCGGTGCGCCCGGACGATGTCATAGAGGTTATCTCTCAGGAGACAAAGATCCCGAAGGACATGATATTCAGGGACACGAATGCACGGTTCAGGGACATGGAGAAGGTCCTCACCAAAAGGATCGTTGGGCAGAGGGACGCCATAGCCGCGCTTTGCAAGAGGCTGAGGCTTAACAAGGGCCCACTGAAAGAGAACTACGCGAGGCCCGACGGCGTGCTTCTTTTCCTCGGCCCCACCGGGGTCGGCAAGACCGAGCTCGCAAAGGCCCTTGCCGAGTTTCTGTTCGGGGAAGAGAAAAAGATGATAAGGGTTGACATGAGCGAATACAAGGATTCAGCCGTTGCGGTTGACAAGCTCATAGGAATGCCGAGGGGCATTGTGGGCTCTGAACGGGGCGGATTGCTGACAAACCCGGTCAGGGAAAACCCGTACTCAGTGGTGCTCCTTGACGAGATTGAAAAGGCGCATCCGTTTGTCCTGAATCTGTTCCTTCAGGTCTTTGACGAGGGCTGGTGCACGGACGGACGCGGCAAAAGGGTGTATTTCAGCGATACAGTCATCATAATGACAAGCAACCTGGGCATTGACGTGTTCAGGAAATACACGAAATCAATGGGGTTCATGCCCGAGGGGCACAGGGTGGAAGAGTTCAAGAAGGACATAATGAAGGACGTTGAGGGCATACTCTCGCCGGAGTTCTTAAACCGCATAGACGACATAATAGTATTCTCGCCGCTTACGATGGAAGAGGTAAAGTCGCTTACGGGCATGTATCTTGAACGGATAAGGGAGAACCTTGAGTCGTACGGCAAGCACATGACGGTGACGGAGCCGGCAGTTGACGCGCTCGTTGAAAAGGGATACAACCAGAAGTACGGGGCGCGGTTCCTTAAGAGGCATATTGACGAGAAGGTGAAGGTCCCGATAACGCTTAAGTGGAGGGAAGGGGAGTCCTTCAGGGTGGATGTCATTGACGACGATGTCGCAGTAGAGGTGTTTTCCGCGGAAGTTCCTGCCCTAATATGATAAAAAAGATACTCGTCGCACAGGACGGCTCTGCCCACGGCGCGAGCGCTCTCGGCTACGGGGTGTGGCTTGCCAAAAGGCTCGGGGCCGCGATTGCCGGCATACACGTCATTGATGTCGTGCTCCTTGAGGGCCCGTTCCTCCATGACATATCGGGCGCGATAGGGTTTGAGCCGTTTCTTAACTTCTCCGCAAAGATGAGGGAGGTGCTTACGATCAGGGGCAACGCGATCCTTGAATCCTTCAGGGAGACATGCGCCGAATCCTCAGTCAAGTCCGAAACCATACTCTCAACCGGCATAATCTCAAACGAGATATGCGACAAGCTCAGGCTCCACGACCTTCTTATAATCGGCAAAAAGGGGGTTAATGCGTCATTTGAACGGGGCATGCTGGGCGCCGCGACCGAATCGGTCGTAAGAAAGTCCCCGAGGCCGGTCCTTGTCGTCCCGGAGAAGTTCAGCGAGCCGGTCCGTCCGCTCCTTGCGTATGACGGAAGCCCCAACGCGGGGGCCGCCATGCATTCAGCCGCGGAGATGGTAAAGGCGCTGTCCCTGCCGTTGACCGTCATTACGGTATCCAGCGAAGGGGACGAAGGAAAGCTCATCCAGGAGGCAGAGGGCTACCTTAAGCCTTACGGGGTTGACGCAAGATACGCGAACATCGCTGGCGAGCCGCCTTCCGGGATAGAGCGATACTATAAGGAGAACGGCCACGACCTTCTTTTCATGGGCACATCCCATCATTCAAGGATTGTCGGCATGGTCTTGGGCTCAACAACAGAGCATGTCATGAGAAATGTTAACGGTCCGTTTTTCCTCCAGAGGTAGTCTTAAAATAAAATGCGCACAGCCATAATGGGCGGCACATTTGACCCGATACATTACGGGCATCTGCGCATCTCGGAAGAGGTGAGAGAGGCGTTTTCGTTTCCGTCAGTGGTCTTCACGCCCGCGTTCGTCCCGCCGCACAAGCACGGAGAGGCCGTAACCGACGCTGCCCACAGGTTTAAAATGACCGAGCTTGCGATATCCGGGAATGCCGCGTTCAGCGCGTCGGATATGGAGCTTAAAAGGGGGGGCAGGTCTTTTACGATCGACACGGTAAGGGAGACGCTTGAGGCCGGATGCGCCGAGATAAGCCTCATAATAGGAAGCGATTCGTTCAACGACATAACGACATGGTGCGAATACGAAGACCTGCTTAACCTGTGCAGCCTTATCATAATTGAGAGGCCGGGCAGTCCAATGAAGAAACCAGCCGAGGCCCTTCCTGTTGAATTGGCAAAGAAGTTCTGGTATGATGCCTCAGGGATAAAAGGCGGGGCAGGGGGGGGGCAGCCGCCGCGCTACACGAATGCATCGGGCAAAAGCATAACTTATTTCCAGACAACGCCCTTTGGCATCTCATCATCCGACATAAGAAGACGCATAGCAGGGCAACTCTCCGTCAGGTATCTCCTGCCGGAGCGCGTGATTGAATACATAAGGACGCACGGACTGTACAAAACTTAAAAAGGAGACCTTAAGACACTGGAATCAAAGAAAAAAGCCCTGGAAATGGCAAGCCTCGCGCTTGACAAAAAGGCGGACAACGTCGTCATAATCAACATAAAAAAACTTTCATCGGTATCGGACTACCTTTTCGTGTGCAGCGCCGGTTCTGAAAGGCAGGTTCAGGCGATCTCAGACAATATCGTTCACGGGCTCGGACTTAAGGGGATTAAGCCGCTTGGCACAGAAGGGGTCAGGGAGGGCAAGTGGGCGTTGCTGGATTTCAATGATGTGGTTGCCCATGTATTCCTTGAGCAGGTCCGGATATACTACAACATAGAGGGCCTGTGGGCAGAGGCCCCGACCTTGGCCGTAAGGGAAAAGGCGCCCGCAAGACGCCCTGCGGCGGGGTCCTTAAAGGGAAAAGAGGCCAAGGGGTCTTGACCATAACGATGCTTTCAGTGGGCCGCATGAAAAACGCCTGCATAAGGGAGGCCGCTGAGGATTACCTTAAAAGGATAAAGCGGTACGCAAAAATCCGCACGGTGGACATAAAAGACGCATCCGGCCTGCCGGTAAAAAATGCCGTCAAGAAAGAGGCCGAGGAGATTTTAAAGGCAGTAGAGAGGCATGATTTCAAGGTCGCGCTTTGCAGCAGCGGCAGGCAGATGACCTCGGAGGGCATGGCCGGATTCATAAGTGAAAAGATGATGACCTCGGCCAAGGGCATCTCTTTCATAACAGGCGGGCCTTACGGGCTTGCCAATGACGTGTATGACGCGTGCGGCCTTAAGCTTTCGCTCTCCATGATGACCTTCCCGCACGAGATGGCAAGGCTCATATTGCTTGAGCAGGTCTACAGGGCGTTTACGATCATAAAAGGCGAGCCGTACTCGCACTGAGCCTTAGGCGAATGCTGCCGTGCTTCGGTGAAACGGTTTTTTATCCCACAACCTGTTCCAAGGCCCTAAAAATGTATACAAAGATACTCCTCGTAGTAACAATCATAATCTTAAGCGCGTTTTTCTACCTCCATGTCCTTAATCCCGGCACGGTCACGTTTGTCGTAACAGCGCAACACACCTACACCGTGCCAGTGACGCTTCTTCTTTTCGCGGCGTTTTTCGCGGGCGCGTTGCTTGCGGTATTAAACTCGCTCCTCGTTGACGCGAAGAGGGCGATACTTGAGTTTAAGTCAAGGCGCGCAAAGAAGCTTCAGGCAGAGGCCGAGGCAAACTACAGGAAAGGTGTTGACGCCCTTTATCAGGGACACACCGTTGAGGCGAGAACCCTTATTGAAAAGGCCATAAAGACCCAGCCCGCGGATACCGGGATGGTAATAAATCTCGCTGAAAGCTATGTGCGGGAGGGCAGGCACAGGGAGGCCCTCGCGGCCCTTGACCAGGGGCTTTCAGGAAACCCCAATTCGGTCGGTATGCTGCTTGCCGTTGCAAGGCATTCGGGAGAGGCAGGGGATTCGTTCAGGGCGGAAAAGACGCTTTCCGAGGTCTTGACGATTGACGCAAAAAACGCATTCGCGCTCAAGGGCCTGAGGCAGATAAAGATTAGGGGCTCCGACTGGCCGGAGGCGGTTACTCTCCAGAAAGGCATAGTTGAACTGGAGGCGGACAAGGACGGGCAGGCGCGGGAGAAGAGGCTTTTAACCGGCCTTCTCTACGAGCACGCATGTGCGCTTGCCGACGCCGGGAAGTCAAGCGAGGCGTTTGCAAGGCTAAAAGAGGTTTTAAAAAACGACGAGTCCTTTATGCCCGGCCACATGCTCTTAGGCGAGCTTCTTCTTAAACAGGGCAACGTTGAGAACGCCATAAAGGTGTGGGAAAAGGCAAGGCTTAAGTATCAGAACGCCGAGCCGGTCATATTGAGGCTTGAGGACGTCTACCTTAAGGAGAGCGCGCCTGAAAAGATACTTGAGAAGTACAGAAAAGAGATATTCGCCTCACCCGGGAACATCAACCTGAGGCTACTTCTTGCAAGGCTTTATCTGAGGCTTGAGATGGTGGACAACGCCATTGAGGAGCTTGAGAGGCTTTATCAGGAGGGCGAGGAGGGGTATTATCTTCTGGTGCTCCTCGGCGAGGCGTATCTAAGGAGGAAACAGAGCGGCAAGGCGGCGCATCTGTTTCAGAGGGCGCTGAACCTTGACAGGGAGTTCCTGCCGCCGTTTAAGTGCTCTGAATGCGGCCATGCCGCAAAGGCATGGATGCCGAGATGCGGCGGCTGCGGCCTCTGGAACACGCTTTCCATGAGCAGGACGCAGTCTGCCGCGCCAGTGCCGCCTGTTTCGGTAAAGACCCTTCCTCAGACATAAATCAAAATATATTGATGGTAATGTTATAGCGTTTATATCGGCCCATTAAATCATCCCGCCGTAGATGGCAAGGAGGATATGAAATGCAGGACATAAGACCCGTCTGCCTTATTGTCATGGACGGCTGGGGCGTGAGAAGCGACAGGGACGCTAACGCTACGATGCTTGCCTCCACGCCCGTGTTAACGAGGCTTCAAAAAGAGTATCCTTCAACGACGCTTGACTGCTCCGGTTTATCCGTAGGGCTGCCGGCCGGGCAGATGGGCAATTCCGAGGTGGGCCACCTTACAATGGGCGCGGGCAGGGTCGTGTATCAGGAGCTTACCCGTATTTCAAAGGAAATTGAAGAAGGGGATTTCCGGAAAAACCCGGTCTTGAACGGATTGCTCTCGGACGCGGCCAAGACCGGCGCATCCGTTCACCTGATGGGCCTTGTTTCGGACGGGGGCGTGCACAGCCACATAACGCACCTTTACGCCCTGCTTGACTGCGCAAAGGCAAGCGGGGTCAAAAATGTCTTTGTCCACGCGTTCCTTGACGGCAGGGATACGCCTCCCAAAAGCGGGATAGGCTATGTAACGGCGCTACAGTCTTATATGGATAAGATTACCACCGGACATGTTGCAACGGTGTCGGGCAGATACTATGCAATGGACAGGGACAACCGCTGGGAGAGGATAAAAAAGGCTTATGACGCGCTGGCCATGGGGCGGGGGATAAAGGCGTATACCGCTGAGGACGCGGTAGAGCAGGCGTACAGAAGGGGCGAGACGGATGAGTTTATTTCTCCGACCGTTATCGTTGACATGGACAGGCCCGTTGCAACCGTAGACGACGCTGATAATATAATTTTTTTCAACTTCAGGGCAGACAGGGCAAGGGAGCTTGCGAGGGCCTTTACGGACGACGGTTTTAAGGAGTTTGAAAGGGAAAAAACACCAGGGTTAAGGAACTTTTTGTGCTTTACGGAATACGACGCCTCATTAAAGCTCCCGGCGCTGTTTAGGCAGCAGAACCTTAAAAACATACTTGCCGAGGTCTTGAGCGGTAACAATATCGCCCAGTTCAGGGTCAGCGAAACAGAGAAATACGCGCACGTGACGTATTTTTTCAACGGCGGCAGGGAGCAGCCTTTTCCGGGGGAGGAGAGGCTCCTGATACCGTCCGTAAAGCATGTGCCTACTTATGACCTCTATCCTCAAATGCGCGCGGAGGAAATAGCGGATGCGGCGGCGCGCAAAATAAGGGAGGGCCATGTCAAGTTTGTGCTTTTGAATCTGGCAAACGGGGACATGGTCGGGCACACGGGGGTCTTGGGCGCCGCGTTAAAGGCAGCCGAGGCCGTGGATAAGGCGGTCGGCGTTGTCGTGGAAGAGGCCCTGAAAATGGGCTTTGCGGTCCTGCTCACCTCAGACCACGGGAACCTTGAGCAGATGACCGACCCGTCAACAAAATCCCCCTACACGGCGCACACCTTAAACAGGGTGCCTTTTATACTCGTTGACGATACGCGCAAGGGCGCGTCCCTGAGGCAGGACGGCGGCCTACAGGACATTGCCCAGACCGTGCTGAAGATTATGGGCATTGAAAGGCCGGCAGAGATGCGGGGCGAGCCGCTTTTTTAAGTGTTTTTAATCCCAACCCATCTGACTTGACAACCTCTGTTTTGCGGGTAATAATTTGCCTAAATGCACAGTATGGTCCAAGGCGCTTTTTTTTTGAGAAACAAGGGACATAAACGCATCTAAACCTTAAATACGGAGGCGCTTATGAGGGAGGAAAGGGTAGGCACAATAAGCCATTATTATTCGCACTTAGGGGTGGCGGCGCTTAAGCTTGACAGCGCGCTCAAGGTCGGGGACACGATACACATAAAGGGGCACACATCGGATTTCACGCAGACGATTGATGCAATGGAGAAGGAGCATAAAAGCGTTGTTGAGGCGAAGATGGGCGACAGCATCGGCATAAAGGTTTCAGGGCACGGCAGGGAGCATGACGCCGTGTACAGGGTTCTCAAGGATTAGCATGGGGGTTTTCATGGTGCCTCATAATCAAACTGCTTAGACAGGAGCATACCCATGAAGGATTCTTATTCAGGCTATCTTACATGCCCCATGTGCGATGTTGAGGTGCCTGTCTCAGGGGATGAGAAGGTGGGGGAGCAGGTCTACTGCCCTTACTGCCAGACCCCGCTTACATTAAGAAAAACCAAGACAGATGATTTCTTCCTTGAAGAGGATTTTTAACGGCAAGGGCGGCCTTTAATTAAACCCCCTATCCCTTCACGCAGGCAATGGGCCGCGTCCTTGCGACCTTTCTGTTTATCCCCGCGTTGTGCATGATGTCAACGACCCTGTCAACGTCCTTGTAGGCGCCCGGGGCCTCCTCTGCCACGCCTGATTTGCTTCCAGACCTTATTATTATGCCCTTTGCCTCAAGTTCCCTTATTATCTCCGTGCCGCGCCACTGCCTCTTTGCCTGCACCCTTGAGGTTGACCGGCCCGCGCCGTGCACGGTGCTTCCGAAGCATTCCTTCATGCCCTTTTCGGTGCCCCTTAGGATGTAGGACGCCGTGCCCATCGTGCCGCCGATTAAAAGCGGATGGCCCACGGACATGTATGCCCGAGGCACCCCGGCGCAAACCCCGGCAAATGCGGGGGTTGCGCCTTTCCTGTGCACGACGAGTTTTTTCATGACCCCGTTTATCTCATGCTCCTCTACCTTGCATGTGTTGTGCCCGACATCGTAAAGGAGCTTAATCTCGTCAGGGCTTATGCGCATCACCCTCGCGAACGAGCCCCTTGCAAGGTGCGAAATGGCCTGCCTGTTGGCAAACGCGCA
>JBBTGV010000005.1:0-17271 GCA_038041305.1 Deltaproteobacteria bacterium
TCAGTTGGTAGAGCGCAACCTTGCCAAGGTTGAGGTCGCGGGTTCGAGCCCCGTCACCCGCTCCATTTTAATATTCCCTCTGCAGGCGTTGAGCGGATTCTAAACAAAAGGACATGAATATTCCCATGCCGGGCGAGGACCCCACGGGGATCCCGGCGGCTAACGCATGCAAGGCATGGGATGAGATGCGCATTGAAGCCCTCTAATCAAAAAAAAGGATACATGTTGATGAACGCCGCCGGCAAAACAGAGGCCCTTAAGTCTTATATTTCAAAAAAGGGGCTTAGGTCAAGCACCCAGAGGGACTTTATAGCAGATACCTTTTTCAGGACCAACACGCACATAAGCCTTGAGGAGCTTCTGAACAGGGTGCGCAAAAAGAACTCGGCAATCGGGTACGCTACGGTCTACAGGACCATGAAACTTCTGACCGACGGCGGCTTAGCCGTTGCCAGACAGTTCGGGGACGGCCAGACAAGATACGAAAACCTGCCGGCTGAAGGCCATCACGACCACATCATCTGCATAAAATGCTCGCGGATTGAAGAATTCACGAATCCTGAGATAGAGGCATTGCAGGAGAAGACCGCAAAGAGGTTCGGCTTCAAGGTGTTGAACCACAAGCTGGAGCTCTACGGATACTGCAGCGCCTGCGCCTAAAAAAAATTGCCTTGACATTGAAAATGAATATCATTATCATTTAACCATGCGCCATTCCAAGGCCGTCCGCCCGCGGGAAAACACGAAAACCATCATACTCATAGGCAACCCGAATGTGGGCAAGAGCGTCGTCTTCGGCGCGCTTACCGGCAGGTATGCCACGGTCTCCAACTATCCTGGTACGACCGTTGAGGTCTCGCGCGGCGCATTCAAGTCGGGCAATGACCGGTTCACGGTAATAGACAGCCCGGGCACGAACTCCCTTATACCGATGTCGGAGGATGAAAAGGTCACGAGGGACATTCTCCTGAACGAGGACGTCTCCGGGGCGATACAGGTGCTTGACTCAAAAAACATGAGGAGGGGCCTTCTCGTCACCATGCAGCTTATGGAGGCCGGACTCCCGACGACCCTTGCCCTTAACATGTACGACGAGGCGGGGGAGCGCGGCATAACGATAGACACTGACGGGCTTGAACGCGAGCTTGGGATTAAGCTTATCCCGACGATAGCCACGCAGGGCTGGAACATAGACAGGCTTGGAAGCGCGTTTTACAACCTGAACCCCACGCGGAGCAGTCTAAAATATCCCGACCAAATTGAAAAGGCCTTGGACCAGATATCAAAGGCGCTTCCACAGGCAAGGATATCGGGCAGGGCGATCGCCATAATGCTTGTCTCCGGGGATGCGACGCTTAAAGACTGGGCCGCGTCAAGGCTCTCGGGCGGCGTAATGGAGGACATTGAAAAGATACGCCTTGGGCTTCAGTCAAGATATCAGGAGCCGTTGGGCTCCGTGATAAACCGCGTAAGGCTTAAGACAGTGGATTCGCTGATAGACAGGTTCACGAAAAAAGAAAAACCCCTGTCGGGCAGGCTCCAAAACATAATCGGGAATCTTTCAATGCATCCGGTCTGGGGCATACCAGTGCTCTTGGCGGTGCTTTTCATAATGTATGAGTTCGTCGGGGTGCTCGGCGCCGGAATAAGCGTTGATTTCTTTGAATCAACCATATTTGAGGGCTATGTGAACCCGTGGGCAATAAGGGTCGTTGAGCTCTTTTTTCCAACAGGGCTTGTCAGGGACCTTATTGTCGGGCCTTACGGGCTCATTACAATGGCCCTTACTTACGCGATCGCGATAGTGCTTCCCATTGTGGGTTTTTTCTTCATATTCTTCGGCTTCCTTGAGGACTCAGGCTACCTGCCGAGGCTCGCGATCATGGTCAACAGGATTTTCAAGACAATGGGGCTTAACGGAAAAGCGGTGCTGCCCATGGTTTTAGGCCTCGGGTGCGACACCATGGCTACGATGACCACAAGGATACTTGAGACGAAGAAGGAACGCATAATCGTCACGCTTCTCCTGGCCCTCGGCGTGCCGTGCTCGGCGCAGTTAGGCGTCATACTCGGGATGCTCGGCGCGATTTCAATAAAGGCCACGCTCTGGTGGGCTGGCATCGTGCTCCTCGTGATGTTCATAGTCGGCTACCTTGCCGCTAAGATACTAAAGGGTGAGGCGTCGGAATTCATTCTTGAGGTGCCGCCGATAAGGATGCCGAAGGTCTCAAACCTGCTGTTAAAGACCGTTGTCAGGGTTGAGTGGTACCTTAAGGAGGCCGTGCCGCTTTTTGCGCTCGGCACGCTCACGCTCTTTGTGCTTGACAAGACCAGCGCCCTCGGGGTCATAGAGGTCGTCGCCTCGCCCGTCGTGGAGGGTTTTTTAAACCTCCCCAAAGAGGCCACGGGCGCGTTCATTGTCGGGTTTCTGAGGCGGGACTACGGGGCCGCCGGGTTGTTCGCGCTCCAGAAAAGAGGCCTTTTGGACGGCCTTCAGGTCGTCGTAAGCCTTGTTACGATAACGCTCTTTATCCCTTGCATCGCCAATCTTTTTATGATTATAAAAGAGAGGGGCGTTAAATCGGCTGTCCTGATGACCGCGTTCATATTCCCGTTTGCGGTTTTCACAGGCGGCGTCGTTAACATGATTTTAAGGTTTTTAAACCTGACATTTTAATAAAACGGGTTTTGTTTAAGAAAGGGGGGCCATGTCAGAGGATAAGGCGAGGGATGAGGTTCTGGAGTTTATATGGACGCAGAGGGAACAGGGTTTCAGCTCAATAAAGGGGCTGCTTGCCCTTGACGAGGTAAGCGAGGCAAGGGCGGACATCAAGACGATTGAGGAGATGCAAAGGGACGGGCTTGTAAGGATCGCCGGCGACGTTATTACGCTAACGCAGGACGGGGACAGGCACGCCGAGACCGCGATAAGGCGCCACAGGCTCGCGGAAAGGCTCCTGACAGAGGTGCTCGCGGTTGATGATTCAAATCTGGAAAAAGACGCCTGCAGTTTTGAGCACACGCTTTCGCCCGCGGTGACTGATTCAATCTGCACGCTTTTAGGCCATCCCCCGACATGCCCGCACGGCCTTGCGATACCGCGCGGAAGGTGCTGCCTGAAGACGGCCTCCGGGCTTCTGAAACCCATTGTAACGCCCCTTGATGAACTGGCCCTGGCGGAACCGGCAAGGATTGTGTTTATCCTCTCAAAGTCAAACGCAAGGCTTGACAAGCTCACGACCCTTGGCATCGTGCCGGGCTCGGTAATAGTCGTAACGCAGAAAAGGCCTGCGTTTGTTATCCAGATAGGCGAGACGACATTAGCGCTTGACCCTGAAATAGTAAGGGAGATATATGTTAAAAAAACATCATAACCGCTTGAAAATGAGATGATTTTAGTAAAATCCGCCTTCTAAACGCCTCTTGCCCTACCAATCCCGGGCAAAATATGTTAACCTTTCATACGCTATGCATCACTCAAATTTTGTGCATCTGCATCTCCACTCGCAGTGGAGCCTGCTTGACGGGGCAATAAGGCCCGAGGCGTTGATCTCCCTTTGCCGCGAGCAGAAGATGCCCGCCGTGGCCATTACGGACCACGGCAACATATTCGGCGCGATTGACTTTTACCAGAAGGCGATGGCAAACGGGATTAAGCCCATAATAGGCTCTGAGATCTACGTCGCCCCGGGGAGCATGTCGGACAAGACGGCCTCAACAAGGGGCGAGACGAGCTTTCACCTCGTGCTTCTCGTCAAAAACATAAAGGGCTACGTAAACCTCTGCAAGCTCCTGAGCAAGGCGTACATTGAAGGTTTTTATTACAGGCCGCGCGTTGACAAGGAGCTGCTTTCAAAACACAGCGAGGGGCTTATCGCGCTTTCCGCCTGCCTGCACGGAGAGGTCGCGCATTACATCTCAACCGGCCGGAAAGACCTTGCGGAAAAGGCGGCCGGCGCCTACAAGGAGATATTCCCCGACAGGAGGTTTTTCCTTGAGATCCAGGATAACGGCATGCAGGAGCAGGTGCGGGTCAACAGCGCCCTGATTGCGCTGGGCAAGGCCTTAGACATCCCGGTTGTCGCGACCAACGACTGCCACTACCTTGAGAAAAAAGACGCACGCATCCACGACATACTCCTTTGCATACAGACCGGGGCCACCGTGAACCAGGCGCAGCGGATGAGGTTCGCAACGGACGAATTTTACGTGAAGTCTCCAAGGGAGATGACCGCGGCGTTTAAAGACGTGCCAGAGGCGATCTCCAACACGATTGAGATTGCCGAGCGGTGCAACGTTGAGTTCAAGCTGAACGAGCCGCACCTGCCTGAATTCCCGTGCCCCGCGGGCGAGACCCTTGACGGGTTTCTTGAGAAGAAGGCGCTGGAAGGGCTTGAGAAGAGGTTTAAACACAGCCTAAGGGACATTGACGAGTCTCATAAGTGGCAGTATTACGAGAGGCTTAAAAAGGAGTTCAATGTAATCAGGGGCATGGGCTTTTCAGGCTACTTTCTCATCGTCACGGACTTCATTGACTTCGCGAGGTCGCGGGAAATATCCGTAGGCCCCGGAAGGGGCAGCGCCGCGGGCAGCCTCGTAGCCTACTGCCTCGGCATAACGAATCTTGACCCGATAAGATACAATCTCCTCTTTGAAAGGTTCTTGAATCCCGACAGGATCAGCCTGCCCGACATAGACATTGACTTCTGCTTTGAAAAAAGGGACGAGGTCATCAGGTATGTCACGCAGAGGTACGGCCCGGAGAATGTCACGCAGATCATAACATTCGGGCAGTTGAAGGCAAAGGCGTGCATAAGGGACGTCGGAAGGGCGCTTGACATGCCTTACAGCGAGGTTGACAGGATAGCCAAGCTTGTCCCCAACCATCTGAACATCACCATCAAAGACGCGCTCAAGGAGGAGCCGCGGCTCAAAAAGCTCGTCTCGGACGACCCGAGGGTTAAGGAGATGATTGACGCCGCCATAGCGCTTGAGGGGCTTCCGAGGCACGCCTCCACGCACGCGGCCGGCGTCGTGATATCAAACAAGCCCCTTGTTGAGTACCTGCCCCTTTACAAGGGGCAGAAGGAAAACATCATCACAACGCAATTTCCGATGAAGGACGTGGAGAAGATCGGGCTTGTGAAGTTTGATTTTTTAGGGCTTAAGACATTGACCGTCATTGAAAAAACCATCAGACAGCTTAAGAAAAACCGCGCAATTGAGGTGGACATAGACGCCCTCGCCCTTGACGACACGGACACATACAATTTAATCGCCTCCGGCAGCACGAACGGGATCTTCCAGCTTGAATCTTCGGGCATAAAGGAGCTTCTTAAAAAACTTAAACCAGAGACATTTGAAGACCTTGTCGCGGCGGTCGCGCTCTACAGGCCGGGGCCGCTTCAAAGCGGGATGGTTGACGACTTCATAAACAGAAAGCACAAGAGAACCAAGATAACATACGAGGTGCCTGAGCTTAAGGCAATGCTTGAGAACACATACGGCGTGATGGTCTATCAGGAGCAGGTGATGGAGATCGCAAAGGTGCTTGCGGGATTCGCGCCCGGGGACGCCGACAAGCTCAGAAAGGCCATGGGCAAAAAGCTCCCTGAGGAGATGGTTGAGCAGAGGACAAAGTTCCTTGACGGCGCGAGGGGCAAAAACATCCCCTTAAAAAAGGCGGAAAAGATATTTGACCTAATGGCGAAGTTCGCCGGATACGGCTTTAACAAGAGCCACAGCGCCGCATACGCCCTCATCGCCTTTCAAACGGCCTATCTTAAGGCGCATTATCCGACGGAGTTCCTGGCGTCTCTTTTAAGCAGCGACATGGCGAACACCGATCAGGTGATAAAATACACGGTTGAATGCAAGGACCTTAACATCCCCATTGACCAGCCTGACGTAAACAAAAGCCAAAAGGAGTTCACCGTTGAGGCCGGCAGGATCAGGTTCGGCCTCGGCGCGATAAAAAACATCGGGGACGCGGCGATAGACGAGATTCTACGGGTAAGGCAGGACGCCTTGTTCGCCTCTCTCGTTGATTTCCTGAGCAGGGTTGACACAAGGAAGGTGAATAAAAAGGCAGTTGAATTCCTCATCAAATCAGGGTCGTTTGATTCAACGGGGCAGGGCAGGTCTGAACTCCTCTCGTCGCTTGAGGCCTCAATGGAGGCCGCCTCCGGGGTGCAAAGGGACAGGGACCTGGGCCAGCAATCCATCTTTGAAATCCTTGGACAGGCGGCCCCGGCGCGGTTTAAAGGGGCCCCCGTGGCCGCGCCTCTGCCTGACAAGGCGATTGACAAGGATATCCTCGCCCATGAAAAAGAATCCCTCGGATTTTATCTGTCCTCTCATCCGCTTGAGGGCTGCAGGGATGAGATGGCCGAGCGCACGACATGCCCCATACAGGATATCGCCGGCCTGAATGACAGGGATGAGGTTTCCATCGGCGGCATGGTCTCGGAGGTAAGGGAGATAAGCACGAAAAAGGGCGACAAAATGGCCTTTGTAAGGATTGAGGATTTAACCGGCTCTGTTGAGGCCGTAGTATTCGCGGACATCCTTAAAAAAACGCGCGAGGTGATATCCGCCGAGGCCCCTATCGTGGTGCAGGGCAGGCTTGACAAGGGGGACGACGAGGTTAAGATTGTCGCCGCGGGCATTGTGCCCCTTAAGGACGCCAAAAAGACGGCCAAAAAAACAAGGCAGAAAAACATCCATATAAGGCTTTCCGTGGACGCGATAAACGACGAAAGGCTTACGCTTCTTAGAGACGGGCTTTCATCCAACCCGGGTCAATTCCAGGTCTTTCTCCATGTGGTTGACAACGACGGGGTGGTGGTAGTGGAGGCGGGCCCGGGGCTTAAGGCAGACCCTACGCGGGGGCTCCTTGACATGATAAAAGGGGTTTTCGCCGACGCATCGGTTCGCGTTGACTGAAAAAAAACGGCCAAGAAAAAAGGCTAAAAAAGCGGGGCGACATGGTGTCAAGGTACTGGCTTGATTTTGAAAAACCGGTGGAAGAATTATATAAAAAGATTGAGGCGCTGAAGACCCTTGACTCAACCAGGCCAACGCGGCACGCGGAAGAGGCGGCAAGGCTTGAGAAAAAGGCCAAAAACCTGCTTAAGGACCTATACTCAAGGTTAAGCCCGCCCCAGATAACGAAGGTCGCGCGGCATCCCGAACGGCCTTATACGATTGACTACATACAGAACATGTTCAATGACTTCATTGAGCTTCACGGGGACAGGTGCTTTAAAGACGACCCGGCGATGGTCTGCGGCCTTGCCAGAATTGACGACGAGTCCGTAGTCGTCATAGGGCATCAGAAGGGCAAGAACACCAAGGACAAGGTTTTCCGGAACTTCGGCATGCCGAATCCAGAGGGCTACAGAAAGGCGTTGCGCCTCATGGAGATGGCCGAGAGGTTCGGCCTGAGCGTGGTAACCTTTATTGACACGCCCGGCGCGTATCCCGGAATAGGCGCCGAGGAACGGGGGCAGTCAGAGGCGATCGCAAGGAATCTCCTCAGCATGTCAACGTTAAAAACGCCGGTCGTGTCAACGGTTATCGGCGAGGGCGGAAGCGGCGGGGCGCTTGCGATAGGGGTGGCGGACAGGGTTTTCATGCTTGAGTTCTCAACATACTCCGTAATATCGCCGGAGGGATGCGCCGCGATACTGTGGAAGGACGGCTCAAAGGCGGACCTTGCCGCAAGGGCGCTCAGACTTGACGCAGAGGGGCTGCTTAAACTCGGCATAATAGATAAAATAATTAGAGAGCCGGAGGGCGGGGCGCACAGGGACCCTCAGGCCGTTTACGCAACCCTTAAATCGGCAATCGTCTCATCGCTTAAGGAACTAAAATCCTATTCGCCGGAATCGCTCGTGTCCGAAAGGCAGAAAAAATTCAGGTCAATGGGGGTCTTTTCCGAGCCAAAGAGGGTTTAAGCGCCTATAAAGAACCGGCAACGAGCCTGCCTTCTGAAACCGTGGCGGCCTTTCCTGAGAGCAAGACCCTTCCTTTTTCAAGCCTTATGCGTAAAACCCCGCCTCTTTGCGACGCCTGATAAGCGACAAAGGTTTTTTTCTTGAACCTCTCCGCCCAGAATAACGCAAGGCTCAAGTGCGCGCTCCCGGTCACCGGGTCTTCATCTATGCCGATGGAAGGCGCGAAAAAACGCGATACAAAATCAAACCCGATTCTCTTAGACCGCGCCGTAACCATGAAACCCCTTGCCGGGATTTTTTTGAGCAGCGAAAAATCAGGCCTCAATTTTACGACTACCTTCTCTGAAGCCAGCTCCATTATAAAATCAAACCGGGTCTTGCCCGTGTAGAGAGGCCCGCAACCGAGCGCCTTTTTAAGCCCCGCCGGGCAGGTAGCGTCCTTAAACGGAAGCGCGGGAAAGTCCATTTCAATTAAGGCGTTTTCCTTAACAGCCGCAATCGGGCCGCTTTTTGTATGAAAGACAACCTCTTTGGCGCGCTTGACAAAACCCCGTTCAAACAATACGTGGGCCGCCGCAAGCGTGGCATGGCCGCAAAGCCGCACCTCTTTTATTGGGGTGAACCACCGCAGGGCGTAGCCGTGAGCCGCTTTTAAGACAAACGCAGTCTCGGAGAGGTTCATCTCAGAGGCCACTCTTTGCATCCATTTGCCGTGTTTTTCCCTTTCAAGCAGGCATACGCACGCTGGATTGCCTGAAAACAATCCTTCCGAAAACGCATCAACATGGAATATCCTCACAGCCATAGCGGATTCTCCCTTTGCCTGCAATATATAACACAAAACCAAAGGCCTGCAACCAAAATAGATGTTGCTTTTTATTTTAGGATAAATTAATCTATCATTTTAATATACATAAGGATTTTTATTATTGCATGGGCAAAAAAGGCATAAACGAGTTAAGATCAGGCATAGATTCCGTTGACCTTGACATACTAAGGCTCCTGAATAAAAGGGCGGGGCTCGCCATTGAAGTAGGCCGCATCAAGTCCCTTGAAAACAAAGACTTTTATTCGCCGGAAAGGGAGCGGGAGGTCTTAAAGAGGCTTAAGTCCCTTAACAAAGGGCCGTTTCCCGACGCCGCGCTTAAAAATGTCTACAGGGAGATAATGAGCGCCTCGCTCTCGCTTGAACGGCCCATGAAGATCGCCTTCCTGGGGCCGGCCGCGACATTTACGCATCAGGCCTGCATACAGCACTTCGGCCTTTCGGGGGAATTCGCCGCGAAAAAAGACATTGCCGACGTGTTTGACGAGGTTGAGAAGGGCAGGGCTGATTACGGGGTAGTGCCCATTGAGAACACCACGGAGGGCGTTGTGAGCCACACCCTTGACATGTTCGTTACCTCGGGGCTTAAGATATGCGCGGAGGTCATGCTTGAGGTCTCGCTTTCGCTCATGAACAAGACAGGGGAGATAAGCGACATAAAAAAGATCTGCTCTCACCCGCACGCCATCGCGGAGTGCAGGAGATGGCTTAAGCAGAATCTTCCGAACGCCCTCGTGTTTGACGTTTCATCCACCGCGCTGGCCGCGCGGATGGCGTCCGAGGACCCGGCAACCGCCGCAATCGCAAGCGAGGCGGCGGCACGGCTCAATGACCTGCGCATCGTTGAAAAACGCATAGAGGACAATGCCGAGAACTATACGCGCTTTCTCGTAATCGGCAAAAAGGCCTTTAAGAAAACGGGCTCTGACAAGACGTCCCTCATGTTCGTCGTCAAGGACGCGCCGGGGGCGCTTTATTCAATACTTAAGCCGTTCGCCAAGAGGGCGATAAACCTCACGAAGATTGAATCAAGGCCGCTTAAGACAAAGGCATGGGAATACATGTTCTTTGTTGACATAGACGGACACGCAAACGACAGAAAGCCGAAGGATGCGATCGCCGAGCTTGAGGGCCTGTGCAAATTCCTTAAAATCCTCGGCTCGTATCCAAAGTCCAGATAGGTCTTCAAAAGGTGCGGCCCATGGGCAGTTCCACAAAGGACGTTAAAAAAATACCCGTATCAATGTCCGTTGAATCGCTTGTCCCTTATCCGCCGGGCAAACCCATTGCCGAGCTTGAAAGGGAATTGGGCATCGCCGGGTCCATAAAGCTTGCAAGCAATGAAAACCCGTTCGGCCCTTCCCCAAAGGCCGTCAAGGCGATTACAGAGTCTTTAAGCGACCTCCACAGGTATCCGGACGGAAGCTGTCATTATCTCAGGCAGAGGCTTTCGGACAGGCTGAAGATTGACCCTCAAATGCTTATATTCGGCAACGGGTCAAATGAGATTATAGAGCTTCTTATAAGGACATTTTTAAACGCCGGCAGCACGGTCGTGATGGGGGACCCGTCCTTTGCCGTATATCCCCTTGCGACCAAGGCGTTCGGCGCAAAACCAGTGCTTGTGCCGCTTACGGCTGATTTAAGGCACGACCTTGACGCGATGGCGGGCGCCGTAACAAAGAGCACGAGGCTGATACTCATCGCCAATCCGAATAACCCGACAGGCACGATCGTGACCGAGGAAGAGCTGAAGAGGTTCATGGAAAAGGTGCCTGACGATGTCATCGTGTGTCTTGACGAGGCGTATTTTGAATTTGTTGGGAGTAGCGAATTCCCGCTGACCATCAGATATATCCTTGAAGGCAGGGCGGTAGTGATGCTAAGGACATTTTCAAAGATATACGGGCTTGCGGGTTTAAGGATAGGATACGGCGCGGCAAGGCCGGACATCATTGACTACATGAACAGGGTGCGGCAGCCGTTTAACGTGAATTCCCTCGCGCAGGTCGCGGCGCTTGCCGCGCTTGACGACGAAGGGCATTTAAGGCGCACGCGGGAAAACAACAGGGACGGGCTTAAGTTTCTGTTCAAGGGGCTTCGGCAGGCGGGTTTTGAATGCGTCCCGACTCAGGCGAATTTTTTCCTCGTAAAAGTCGGGGACGGTCAGGGCGTATACAACGCGCTTCTTAAGAAGGGCGTGATCGTAAGGCCCATGGGCAGCTACGGCCTTTCGGAATTCATAAGGGTGACGATAGGGCTGCCTGATGAAAACAAGCGGTTTTTAACGGCCCTGCTTCAGGCTGCGGGCAGATAATCTCAATTGACAAAAAACTCGGCATCACAGGTAACTACAGGGGGTGTTATGATAATTGTGCTTAAGAAAGACGCCTCGCCGGCGGAGATCGAGCATGTCGCTGAAAAAATCAAATCAGCGGGCCTAAGCGTGCACATATCAAAAGGCAAGGAGAGAACCATAATCGGCGCCATAGGGGATGAGAATCTTCTTTCGTCAATCCCGCTTGAGGCCCTTCCGGGGGTTGAAAAGGTCATGCCGATACTGAAGCCTTATAAGCTCGTAAGCAGGGAGTTCAGGAAGGAAAACACAGTAATAGACATAGAAGGGGTTCGGATCGGCGATGTTGAAATTCAGGTGATTGCCGGGCCGTGCAGCGTTGAGAGCAGGGACTCCCTAATAGACACGGCAAAGAAGGTTAAGGCATCGGGCGCAAGGATACTGCGCGGAGGGGCGTTTAAGCCGAGGACGTCCCCGTATGATTTTCAGGGCCTTGGCCCGGAGGGTCTAAGGTTTCTGACAGAGGCGAAAAAGGCGACGGGGCTGCCCATAATAAGCGAGCTTATGGACCCGCGCGACACGGAGCTCCTGTGCGAGCATGTTGACATCGTGCAGATAGGCGCAAGGAACATGCAGAACTTCAGGCTCCTGACAGAGGTCGGAAAGACGAAAAAAACCGTGTTCCTTAAAAGGGGGCTTTCCGCGACCATAAAGGAACTGCTGATGTCCGCGGAATACGTCGCTTCACAGGGCAACACGAACATAATACTTTGCGAGCGCGGGATAAGGACATTTGAGACCGCCACGAGAAACACCCTTGACTTAAGCGCCGTGCCGGTGCTTAAGGCGGAGACCCATCTGCCTGTCTTTGTTGACCCGAGCCACGGCGCGGGCAAATGGGAACTCGTTGCCCCGCTTGCGAAGGCCGCCATAGCGGTCGGGGCGGACGGGCTCATGATAGAGGTGCACCATGACCCTGAAAACGCGCTCTGCGACGGCGCGCAGACGCTTAAGCCGAAGAAGTTCGCATCCCTCATGGAAGAGATAAAAAGGGTGGCAGAGGCGGTAGGAAGGCGTTTTTAGGATGAAGACAAGGCCATACTTTGAGAATGTCGCGATCATAGGCGTCGGCCTTATAGGCGGCTCGCTTGCCTATGTGCTGAAAGGCAAGGGGCTGTGCAAGAACATCGTCGGCATCGGAAGGGGCATAGAGAACCTAAGGGAGGCCAAGAGGCTAAGGCTCGTTGACGAGATAACGCAGGACATCGGCTCCGGCGTAAAGGACGCGGGTCTTGTCGTAGTTGCGGTGCCCGTGTTGAAGGTGGCTGAGGTCATAAAGGCCGCCGCCCCCTTTCTTAAAAAGGGCGCGATAGTAACGGATGTCGGAAGCGTAAAGCAGGCGATAATAGACCCCGTTGAGATAAACCTGCCGAAGGGGGTTCATTTCGTGCCAGGGCATCCCGTGGCGGGCACGGAGAACTCTGGCGCGGCCTCGGCGGTGCACGGGCTTTTCAAAGGCAGGAAATGCATCCTGACCCCCACAAAAAAAACCAACAGGAAAGCCCTTTCCATCATTAAAAAACTCTGGCAGGAGGCAGGCTCTGAGGTGGTCTTGATGGACCCAAGGACCCATGACCGCGTGATGGCCGCGGTAAGCCATCTGCCGCATCTCATCGCGTACGAGCTTGTCAACACCGTAGCCGACGCGGAGAATAAAAAAGGAGAGGTGCTTCAATATTCAGCCGGCGGATTCAAGGATTTTACGAGGATCGCGTCAAGCTCGCCCGAGATGTGGGCGGACATATGCGGCATGAACAAGGGCTTCATCATAGAGATGATTGAGATGTTCAAGAAACGGCTCAACATTGTTGAAAGATTGGTCAAAAAGGGCGACATTGCCGCGTTAAAGCGCGATTTTTCAATGGCAAAGGGTATACGGGACTCCCTGATAGATTCGCTCATGAAAGAGAAAACGGTTTTTTGAAATGAAACAAACCCTGGAAACAAAGGCCCCTGTTGAGGGCATATTCTCCGGCGTTGTCGCCGCGACCCCCGCAGCGGGGCTTAGGGGTGAGCTGACCGTGCCAGGCGATAAATCCATATCCCACAGGGCGATTATTTTAGGCTCAATCGCAGAGGGCAAGACAGTGATAGAGGGGTTTCTTTCAGGCGCGGACACCCTCTCAACGCTTTCAGCGCTCCGCTCAATGGGCGTTTTCGCGGAAGGCCCTGTCGGGTCAAAACTTAAGATCCACGGCAGCGGGCTTTCAGGGCTTCAAGAGCCTGACGACATAATAGACGCCGGCAATTCGGGCACGACCGCAAGGATACTTTCAGGGCTTTGCGCGGCCCAGAGGTTTTTCTCGGTCATAACCGGGGATTCAACGCTCCGGAGAAGGCCCATGCGCCGGGTTATAGAGCCCCTTAAGCTCATGGGGGCCGGCATAAGAGGCAGAAAAGACGACAACCTGCTTCCAGTGGCAATATCCGGACAAACCCTAAGGGGCATAAAATACGCAATGCCTGTTGCAAGCGCGCAGGTTAAATCCGCGCTCCTTATCGCAGGGCTTTTTGCCGACGCCGAGACCGTAATAGAAGAACCCCTCAAGAGCAGGGACCACACGGAAAGGATGTTGAAACTTTTCGGCGCCGAGGTGGAGGTTAAAGGCAATGTCGTTAAGATTAAGGGCGGGCGCGCCCTGAAGGGAAAAAAGATAGCGGTGCCGGGCGACATATCGTCAGCGGCTTTTTTCATGGTTGCCGCGATGATTACGGGCAGATCCGAGGTCATTATAAAAAATATCGGAATGAACCCGACAAGGACCGGCATAATTGAAATACTTAGAAAAATGGGCGGGCGAATAGAGGTCTTAAGCCATAGGGAACTGAACAACGAGCCTGTTGCCGACATCATGGTTAGAGAGAGCGCGCTAAAGGGCGCTGTGATCAACGGCGAGGAGCTTCTTCCGGCAATAGATGAATTCCCCATCATATGCGTCGCGGCGGCATTTGCCGAGGGCATAACAAGGGTCACGGGGGCCGGGGAACTCAGGATAAAGGAAAGCGACCGGATAAACGCCATGTCCGGCTGCCTTACCGGGCTCGGCATAAAGACGGTTGAACTCCCGGACGGCATAGAGATATGCGGCAGGCCCGGGACAATCAAAAACAGCCCGTCCTTCTCCGTTGAAAGTCAGGGAGACCACAGGATTGCGATGTCCATGGCGATTGCCGCGCTTAACGCCGAGAACGGCATCATGATACGCGGCGCAGGCTCGGCAGCCGTGTCTTTTCCGGGGTTCTTTGAAGAGCTTGAAAGGCTTAAACGGGGATAAACCCTTGATTTACGCATGCGTGTATGGCAACCAACAAGAAAAAACTCGTGATAGCCATTGACGGGCCCGGGGGGGTCGGCAAATCCACCGTTGCAAGGCTTGCGGCGCAAAGGCTCGGAATACAGTACATAAACACAGGGGCCATGTACAGGGCCGTTGCCCTTGCGGCAAGGGACGAAGGCATAGACGTTCAGGACGACAAGGCCGTTCAGGGATTCTGCTCAAGGCTATGCATCGCCTATGACCCGGAA
The DNA here is from genome assembly GCA_038041305.1 of Deltaproteobacteria bacterium. Lineage (GTDB taxonomy): Bacteria > Desulfobacterota > GWC2-55-46 > GWC2-55-46 > GWC2-55-46 > JBBTGV01. Next base: position 14,667 of record JBBTGV010000005.1, read on the forward strand.
AAAGAAACAATATCCGTCAACAACAGGGATTACACAGGGGAGATAAAAGAGGAATCAGCAGGCGCGCTTGCCTCGGTAGCGTCTCAGAAACGACCCGTAAGGGAATTGCTTGTGCGTCTGCAGAGGGAGTTTGGCGCGAAAAAACCCGCGGTAATGGAGGGCAGGGACATCGGGACAGTCGTGTTCCCGGACGCCGTCGTCAAGATCTTCCTTGATGCGTTGCCTGAGATAAGGGCGCAAAGAAGAAGCCTTGAGATGAAGGATGCCCCGGCCGGCGCGGAGACGACCGTATTAACGGGAATAAGGGAGAGGGACGCAAGGGACATGGGCAGGGACGCCTCGCCGCTTAAGGCGGCCAATGACGCCATACGCATTGACACCGGCGGCCTTGACATAAACGGGGTGCTTGAAAGGGTTTTAATGGAGATTAAAAAAAAGACGGGGTGGGCATAACATAGTCATGCATATATTCATCGCTAAATCGTCGGGATTTTGTTTTGGCGTTAAAAGGGCCATAAACCTCGCAACCGAATGCTCTAAGGAGTCTAATGAGGCGATTTACACCCTTGGCCCTATAATACACAATCCTCAGGTCGTAAAGCGGCTTGAGGACTCGTCTCATATTTACGCGAAAAAGACCGTTGATGAGATTAAGGCGGGCACGGTTATAATACGCTCGCACGGGGTAAGGCTTGAGGAATTAAACGCGGCAAGGGAAAAGGGCCTGAACATAGTTGACGCAACGTGCCCGTTCGTCAAAAAGGCTCAGGAGCTTGTAACGCTGCTCGCAAGGGAAGGCTATGCCGTGATAATCGCGGGGGAGAAGGACCATCCCGAGGTGCAGGGGCTTTTAAGCTACGGCATCGGGGCAGTAAAAATAAGGGTCGCATCACACCCGGATGAGCTTAAAGACATGCCGAGAAAGAAAAAGATCGGCATTGTCGCGCAGACGACGCTTCACGCGGAGAAGCTTCAGGACATTGTCTGCTTCTGCCTCGGAAAGGCCGCCGAGATAAAGGTCTTTAACACCATCTGCAACGCAACGTCCATAAGGCAGGAGGAAAGCGCGCTTCTCGCCAAAAAGGTTGACAGGATGATAGTGGCGGGCGGCAGGAACAGCGCCAACACGAGAAGGCTTTTTGAGATATGCAGGGCCATTCAGCCTATGACATGCAATATAGAAGAGGCAAAGGAGCTTGACTCGGACTGGTTTGAAGGCGCTGAATCAGTCGGCATTACGTCCGGGGCATCAACGCCTGACTGGATAATAGACAGCGTTGTTAAGAGGATAAAGGAAATAGAAAGTTTAAACAAAAAGCAAGGCGGGCGGGCGGATGCAGTGTAGAAATACCCATCTCAACGGACATGCACAAAGGATTTGCACTGTATAGGCCGTTGTGGTATCTTGTTGATATTCAAACAAAAAGACAGGGGGCGCGGCACTTAATGACAGGGGACAAAACGGATATTCCTGCATCCATGGACGCATCCAGCATGGAGTTCAACGAGCTTTTTGAGGCAAGGCTTAAGGAGCTTGAGGAAGGCGAGATAATCCGTGGCAGGGTCGTGCAGATTACCAGCGACTCGGTGATGATTGACATCGGCTACAAATCAGAGGGATGCGTGCCGTTAAGCGAGTTCCTTGATAAAAGCGGCAAACCGACCGTCAGTGTCGGCGATGAGATTAACGTCCTTATTGAAAAAAGGGAAGATGAAAGCGGCTATATAACCCTTTCAAGGTCCAAGGCGGAAAACATAAAGGTCTGGGATGAGATAATAAAATGCCATGACGACGACAAGACCATTGAGGGCACGATTACCCAGCGGGTAAAAGGCGGATTCCATGCGTCAATAGCGGGCGTTATCGCATTCCTGCCGGGCTCGCAGGTTGACCTGAGGCCCGTGAAGAATCAGGACAAGCTCGTGGGGCAGACCTTCCAATTCAAGATACTGAAGTACAACAAGCGGAAAAACAATGTGATAGTTTCAAGAAGGGCGATACTTGAAAAGGAGCGGGAGGAGATTAAAAAGACGACCCTTGAAGGCATACATGAGGACGCAATCGTTCAGGGCACGGTAAAAAACATAACCGATTACGGCGCGTTCATAGACCTTGGAGGAACGGACGGGCTAATACACCTTACGGACCTGTCGTGGGGCAAGGTTACGCACCCGTCGCAGGTGTTGAAGATCGGGGACAGCGTGGCCGTAAAGGTGCTTAAATACAACAAGGAAGACGGCAGGATTTCCCTCGGGCTTAAGCAGACAAAAGACGACCCATGGCAGGGCGCCAGGGAAAAATATCAAAAGGGCGTCCGCGTAAAAGGCAGGGTGGTCAACATAACCGATTACGGGGTCTTTGTTGAGATTGAAGACGGGATTGAGGGGCTCGTGCATATTTCAGAGCTCTCATGGACGAAGTTGAAACATCCGTCCCAGAAGGTAAAACTCAACGACGATGTTGATGTCGTCGTGCTTGACATTGACGCGCAAAACAAAAAGGCGTCCCTGAGCATCAAACAGACGGAACAAAACCCGTGGGAGGAGGCCGAAAAAAAGTATCCAAAGGGAACGGTCGTGAAGGGCATCGTGAAAAACATAACGG
>JBBTGV010000006.1:0-19088 GCA_038041305.1 Deltaproteobacteria bacterium
TGTCCTGATACGGATTGTGTGACGCCGAGATGACAACGCCCGCGTCGGCCCTCATGCTGGACGTGATAAAGGCTATGCCCGGCGTGGGCAGCGGCCCCACCATAAGGGCGTCAACGCCCATGGAACAGATGCCGGCCATGATCGCGCTCTCAAGCATGTAGCCTGAAAGCCGCGTGTCCTTGCCGACGACTATCCTGTGCCTGCGCGCCTCTTTTTTAAAGACATACGCCACGGCCCTTCCGAGCTTAAGCGCCATCTCGGCCGTCATGGGTTCTATGTTGGCAATGCCTCTTATTCCGTCTGTGCCGAAAAGCCTTTTTTTGCGGGACATTCGTTACCCCTTTTCTTGGTTATTGCCTGCCTTGGCCGATAAAGGCGCTAAACGCCTTCTCCGGCGCTGACTATGGACCATGCCATGTCCGCCGCCTGCCTTGCCTCTTTGACGTCATGCACCCTCAGGATGCACGCCCCGTTCGCAACGCCGAGCGAGACAATGGAAATCGTGGCGAAAAGCCTCTGCTCTATGCCCGCCCCGATGGCCTTGCCTACAAAGGACTTTCTTGAGGGCCCTAAAAGCATCGGCCTTCCAAGGGATTTCAACTCAGAGAGGTTCTTTACGAGCATGAGATCGTCTTCCATTGATTTTCCGAACCCTATGCCCGGGTCTACGATGATTGATCCCCTCTGAATGCCTGATGATACCGCATATTCAATCCTTTTATCAAGGCAGTTGCAGACATCCCCGACAATATCCGCGTGGGTCTTGTCCTGACGCATGGTCCGGGGCATGCCTTCCATGTGCATGAGCACGACCGCGGCCCCCGAGGCCGCGCACACCGCGGCCATTGCCCTGTCCATGGAGAGCGCGCTTACGTCGTTTACGATCTTTGCGCCAGCGGCAAGGGCCTGCCTTGCGACCTCGGCCTTTGTCGTGTCAATTGACACGACAAGGCCGTGCCCTGAAAGGGCCTCGACAACGGGCATCACCCTTTTTAATTCTTCGTTTAGTTCAACGGGCGCGGCCCCGGGCCTTGTTGATTCTCCGCCGACGTCAATCCAATCAGCCCCCTCGTCCCTCATCTCAAGCGCTCTTTGCAGGGCCGCATCCCTGCCTAAAAACCTTCCCCCGTCGGAAAAAGAATCCGGCGTAACGTTAAGGATGCCCATGATAAGGGGTTTTGGGCCGGCCTTCAAAGCCGTGTCCGCGGCCGGAATGGAAAACTCCCTAAGACCGATATTCGCGATGACTGCGGCTATGGCCTCCGAGACTGCTGGAAGCCTTAAGGCCTGCGTCTTAAGCTTGTCCGTGATAATACTAAATTGCTTGAGCGTGCCTGAAAGGAGCGCGTCAGTTGAGGCCACGGCGCACGAGGCGGCGCCCTTTGAGACCGCGGCCTCCGCGCCTATTGAGAGCATCTCCTGCTTAAGGATATTGGCCTCGGAAGGCTTAAGCCCTTCTATCTTTAGATTATAATGTAGTTGTTTTGGGGCCATGATACGGATGCCGGCAGGGTCAACCCCTATCCGTTCCATCTCAATCTCCGCCCTTTTGATTGAAGTTAGGTTAAGGCATCTTACAGGTAGGTTCAAAGAAAGAACTCCGCATGGAGTTTTAAGAAGCGACCTCCGGCATTTTTCCCACGACGCCGATGCCTGAAGGAGAATCCACCACCTTGCCGGCATCCGGCCTCGTCCCGTTGGCCGGCCCGGCCTCCGCCGGTTTCATCCCGCCGTGCGCGTCGCCGAATATAATCCTGTCTATCTCAACCCCGTCAAGCACCTCTTTTTCAAGTAGCACCGTGGCAAGCCTTTTAAGCGCGTCCATGTTGCTGTCAAGAAGCCCCTTTGCCCTTGCGTAGTTCCCGGTGACTATCTTTTTTATCTCCGAGTCTATCTCCTCGGCCGTCTCCTCGCTAAAATCCCTTCTCTGGCTTATCTCTTTGCCGAGGAATATGTGCTCCTCCTTTTTGCCGAACATAAGAGGCCCGAGCTTGTCGCTCATGCCCCATTCGCAGACCATCTTCCTCGCAATCTCGGTTGCCCTCTCTATGTCGTTGCCGGCGCCGGTCGTCATATGATTAAGCACGAGCTCCTCGGCCGCCCTTCCGCCCATAAGAACGGTTATGTTGTTGCTCAGATACTCCTTGTTGTATGTGTGCCGCTCGTCAATCGGGAGCTGCTGGGTAATGCCGAGGGCCATGCCCCTCGGTATTATGGAGACCTTGTGTATCGGGTCCGTGCCCGGTATAAGCCTTGCAACGAGCGTGTGGCCCGCCTCGTGATACGCGGTATTCTTCTTTTCAACGTCGCTTATTATCATGCTCCTTCGTTCGCTGCCCATAAGGAGCTTGTCCTTCGCGGCGTCAAACTCAAGCATGCCTACCTTGTCTTTTCCCTTCCTTGCGGCCAAAAGCGCCGCCTCGTTGACGAGGTTGGCGAGGTCCGCGCCTGAAAACCCGGGCGTGCCCCTTGCTATCACCTCAACGGCCACATCGGTTGAAATAGGCGTCTTTGCCGAGTGGACCTTCAATATCTCCTCCCTGCCCTTTATGTCGGGCTTCGGCACAATCACATTTCTGTCAAACCTGCCGGGCCTCAAAAGGGCCGGGTCAAGCACATCCGGCCTGTTGGTCGCGGCGATTATTATAACGCCCTCATTGCTTTCAAACCCGTCCATCTCAACGAGAAGCTGGTTTAAGGTCTGCTCCCTTTCATCGTGGCCTCCGCCAAGGCCCGCGCCCCTGTGCCTTCCCACGGCGTCAATCTCGTCAATGAATATGATGCACGGCGCGTTTTTCTTGCCCTGCACGAACAGGTCCCTTACGCGGGAGGCCCCGACGCCCACGAACATCTCAACGAAATCGCTGCCTGAGATTGAAAAGAACGGCACACCCGCCTCTCCCGCTATCGCCCTTGCGAGAAGCGTTTTTCCGGTGCCGGGCGGCCCGACGAGGAGCACCCCTTTCGGGATCCTTCCGCCGAGCTTCGTAAACTTCTTGGGGTCTTTTAAAAAATCTATTACCTCCTCAACCTCTTCCTTGGCCTCGTCAACGCCTGCAACGTCCTTGAACGTAACCTTATGCTGGCTCTCCGTAAGGAGCTTTGCGCGGGACTTGCCGAAGCTCATCGCCTTGCCGCCCCCGCCCTGCATCTGGCGCATAAAGAATATCCATACGCCGATTAAAAGGAGCATCGGGAACCATGAGATGAATATCGTGCCCCATGACGGCGTTTCAACGACAGGCTCCGCCGTTATCCTCACCCCGCTTGACCTCAGTTTCTCAATAAGCTCAGGATACTGTGGTGAAAAGGTCTTAAACTGCTTGCCGTCCTTGTATTTGCCAGAGATGTCGTTGCCCTGTATGGTAACCTCGGTTACATTCCCGCTTTCAATCTGGGCGATAAAATCCGAGAATGTCGTCTTCTCGCTCGCAGGCTGCTTGTAGCTGATCAGGTTAAACATCAGCACCACTGTGGCGATTATAATAAGCCACATGGCTATATTCTTGTACAACTGGTTCATAACCCTTAAGTTTTCCCCTCTGAACTGTTTATGCCGTACGCGATGGATATGTCTATCAACACATTATATCAAGCAAAATTAATTCTGTCATACAATAATCTTTTTTACAACAGAAATTTGAGCATAAATCTTCCGGCAATCGTTACTTTCCGGCTGGTTTCTGGCCCCGTTTAATCCCGCCGCTTCTGTCAAAGGCGGCCTTCGCGAGGGCGGCGCTGAAAAGGAATATGTTCGTTGAATAAAATATCCACAGCAAAAGCGCCATGACGGCGCCAAGCGAGCCGTAGAACCTGTTGTAGCTCGTAAAATTGGACACATACCACGCGAACACCTGCTTGGCTATTTCCCAGAACACGACAAAAAACACGCTCCCGACGAGGGCATGCCTTAGATCAAGCCTTGACCCGGAAAAAATCCTCAAGACAAGGGCCGTGGTCAGCACGACAAGGGCAACTGGCGCTACGTACCTGTACGCAAGGCTGTCAACGAGGTAATACTTGACGTCAATGCCGAGTATTTGAAGCTCAAAGGCGCCGGTCAGCCTGTATGCCGCGGTTATAAGCACGGAACAAAGGGCCGACAGGAGCGCCACGACGAACACGACGAGGTTTACGACCTTTCTCCTTACGACCCCCCATTTCTTGTCCTGATTGAATATGTCCGCCATTGCCTTGGACGCGGAGTTGAAGACAAGCTCAACGCTCAAAAAAAGCGAAAACAGGCCCAGCCAGCTGAAGGCCTTCCACGTCGTCGCAAGGCCTTTCACGTCGGTCAAGACCCTCTCGCTTAAATAAGGCAGCGCCTGCCTTGCGATGCCGCTTATCTTTTCAAAAAGCCCCTCATGCGTGCCCAACACAAAGCCGAGAAAGGCTATTGTAAGGATCATAAGGGGGATGATAGAGAAAAAGGCGTAAAAAGAGATCGCGGCCGCCCTGTCAAAGCAGCCCGCCCTTATGAAAATCTTTAATCCGTCAAGGAATATCGCAAACGCCTTTTTCATCCGCGGTCAACGCCCTCACAAGGTCTTTTTGGCTAAGACCTCTTTTTAAATATCACCCTTATCGGCGCTGAGGCCAGCCCAAGGCCGTCCCTCAGGCCTTTTATCATGTAGCGCCTGTAAGACTCTTTTATGCCGTGCGGGATGTTGGAAAAAATCAGGAATTCCGGGGGAGAAACGCCTGTCTGCGTCATGTAGTAAAATTTGACTTCCTTGCCCCTGTAGGAAGGCGGGGCGGACCTCCTTGTAATGCCTTCAAGGGCCTTATTGAGCTCGGAGGTGGAAAACCTCTGCCTGCTTTTTTCAACGATTGAGTCTATAAGCCCGGTAATATCCGAGACCCTTTTGCCTTTAAGCGCCGAGACAAAGAGGACCGGGGCAAACGACAAGAACGGGAGCCTTCTCCTGATCTCCTCCTCAACGAATTTAGCGGTATTGCCGTCCTTTTCAATCGCATCCCACTTGTTCACGACGATTATGCAGCACTTGAATTTTCCCTCAATAAGCCCGGCTATCTTTTCATCCTGCTCGGCCAGCCCCTCAATCGCGTTCAGGACCAAGAGCGCGCAATCGCACCTTTCAATGGCCTTTATGGCGGCGATCACGCAGTAGATCTCCGTCTTGTTGCTTATCCGCGTCTTTTTCCTTATGCCGGCCGTGTCAACGAAGACATACCTCCTGCCGTCCAATTCAATCGCCGTGTCAACGGGGTCCCTTGTGGTGCCGGCTATGCTTGAGGTAATCGCCCTTTTTCTGCCGACAATCCTGTTAAGGAGCGTTGATTTCCCGGCGTTCGGCCTGCCCACTATCGCTATGGCAACGGCCTTGTCCGCCCCGTTTTCCCCTTCGTTCAAGGCCTGTTGCCGTGGTAGCCTCGCTGAAATGGCATCCGACAGGTCGTTAATGCCGCGCCCGTGCTCTGCCGATATGAGGACAACATCCTTTATGCCGAGCCTGTTGTAAAACTCCCCGACAAGCTCCTCCTGCCTGCTTGAATCAACCTTGTTCAGCGCGTAGACAACGCTTTTTCCGGAATCCCTGAGCATTGACAAAAGCTCAACGTCCTCCGGTGTCGGCCCTGACCTGCAGTCCATGAGGAACACGGTCAAATCCGCGTCTTCAATGGCGAGCCCTGCCTGTTGCTTAACCTCGCCGGAGATCTCGTCCACGGCATCGGCCATAAAGCCGCCCGTGTCAACGAGCGTGAACGAACAGTCCTTCTCTTGAATCTCGGCGTAGTTAAGGTCCCGCGTCGCGCCCGGCTCGTCGGAGACGACCGCCTTACGCCTTCCGGCAAGCCGGTTGAAAAGCGTTGATTTGCCGACATTGGGTCTGCCGACTATGGCAACTATTGGCATCATTATTTATCGGGTGCTCGGCGATTTCCCGCCATTTACGGCGGGTTGATTGAAACGGTCCGAAAGATCAGGATATAAGGCCGAATTCCTTCAATGCCCGCTTGTCCTTGCGCCAGTCCTCTTTGACCTTTACAAAGAGCTTTAAAAAAACCCTCGCGCAAAGAAACCTCTCTATGTCAAGCCTTGCGTCAGTGCCTATTTTCTTGAGCATCCGCCCCCGGCTTCCGATTATAATAGCCTTCTGCGAATCCCTTTCAACGTTTATCGTGGCCGATATCACGGCTACGCCGCCTTTTTTCTCCTTGAATTCTTCAATCGTTACCGCCGTTGAATAAGGCACCTCGTCATGCGTGAGCAAAAAGACCTTCTCCCGTATAATCTCGGCCGCGATAGACCTTTCAGGCTGGTCTGAGATTATGTCGTCCGGGAAATACCGGGGGCCGTTAGGCATAAGGGCCTCTATGGCGTTTAAAAGCCCTGCAACGCCGTCCCCGTTAAGCGCTGACACGAGAAGTGTCTCGGCGAACCCGAAGGTCTTATTGTGTTCCGCGATAAGGGATAAAAGCGCGTCTTTCCTTACAAGGTCAATCTTGTTTATGCACAGGAGCACAGGGCATTTAAGCCTCTTAAGCCCGTTTATTATAAAAAGGTCTTCGTCGTTTATCCGCCTGTCGGCCTCCGTAAGGTAAACCGCCGCGTCCGCGTCCTTTAAAGAGGCCATGGCGCTGTTAACCATCGCCTCGTTAAGCATGCCCTTTGGCCTGTGTATGCCGGGGGTGTCAACAAAGATAATCTGGCAGTCCTTGAGCGTCTTTATGCCCCTTACGATCGTCCTTGTCGTCTGCGGCTTTTCAGAGACGATGGAGATCTTCTCGCCGAGCATCGCGTTAAGAAGCGTTGACTTGCCGGCATTCGGCCTGCCTATGATTGACACAAAGCCCGACTTAAACATTTTCATGCGTTTGGTTTCCACGTATCTGAACTTTTAAGGATAGCATTAAGAGCCCCTCCGTGTCAAAGACGCGCTTAAAGGCAACGCCCTACGATAAAATCCCTTGCCCCTGACCGGCCTTTTTGCCGAGCCTTAAGACAGCGCCGAGGTTAAGGGACGCGACAAGCATCGCAAGGGGCGATACCTGCATCAAGACCCTGTCAAGGGACGTCGCAAGGTGCCAGTTAACGTCCGACGGGGTTATCATGTATGCGAACGCATAGAGCGAAAGCTGCAAAAGTATCAGCGCGTTAAGCCCCAGAAGCGGCATCCTTAAGCCCGCCCTTAAGTTAAGTATCCCGCTTAAGGCGTAGGCCCACCAGATGAAATTATAAAGAGAGACCTTGCCGAACATATAGAACAGCATGTTTTTGACGATCGGCGCGAGCCTTTCAGCGTTGCCCGCCAGGACATCAATGGACGCCCTTCCCGCGAACTCGGTCTTGAGTCCGAGCGCGCCTTTAAAAAGCGCCCACGGCAGGATAAACGCCGCGAGCGCGGCGATTATCGCAAATGCCCGGCCCGGCCAATCCCCGCGGGAAGACGCGGCTGAGACTATCAGGATAACGGCGCCGGCAAAGGCGAATATCAGCCCCTCGTTCTTTGTCCACGCGCCCATCGCGAGAAAAAACGCCGCAAGCATGGCATGGACCCCGGCCTCTTGCGCCCCTGCCTCATACGCGGACGCGCTCAGGTAAATAAAAACCCCCGCGCAAAGAAAACAGACCGAAAGCATCAGGTCGGCATACCCGGTGAAATCCCCGGCGTAAAGCCCGCCGAGGCCAGACCCCACGCCTGAGGCGTGGATAACAATAATTGGCGTAAGCGACAGGACGGCGGTAAAGACAAGCGCGGGGCGCGCGCTAAAAACCCTCTTTAGCGCGCAATAAAAAACAACGAGCATCGCGAGCTGCTTAGCCGGATACAACAACTTGGCAAGCGCATCCTCCACGCCTCCTGCCGTTAAATACACAAAGGCCAAAGACAGCGGGGCGAGGTTTGGATATTCCGGATGGTCGTACGAGTATTCGCTGTTCATTAAAAAACCCGGGCTTACGGCGCGCTCAACATAAAAGGCCTTTGCCTTGAAAAACCATATCGCCCATGAATCCCACGCGCTTACCGGCATTATCGCCGCATAGACAAACGCGTAAACGACCTGAAGGGAAATTATCGCGAACAAGACAAACGAAATAAGCCCTTTGCCCTTGAAAATGCCCTCCCCCATGAGATTCAACTGACAGGCGGCGTTTTGCCTTTCGCGGACAAAAAAAGACAAAACGAATAGAAGAAGCCACGGTATTGAGATATTTAAAAAACCGAACCTGACCGAGGCAAGCGAGTAAAAAAACATCTGCAGGGAAATAACGCCCATGCCGAGCAGGAACCCTAAAGCCGCTTCAAAGGCAATGCCGCATTTCAGCAGGCCCTTTCTGTTGATAAGCCTCATTACGGCAACGCCAGCGAGCGTGAAAACGCCTATTGAAAGGAATATCCGTATTATCTTAATTGCCAACCTTCGCCCCTTTTATCCTGTATATTGAAAGGCTGAAGTTCCAGACCTGCTCCCCGTGCACCTCCTCAAAAATGAAGGCGCTCTCAAGGCGATTTAAAAGGCCTTCAAGGCTTTTCGTGTCCTCTTTAGCCGGAAGCATCGCTATTATGAAGTCGTTTTCCCTTATATCCGCCGGAAAAGGGTCATTCTGCGCAAGCGCCGTAAAATGCCTCGGATAGAGGTAGTACCTGAGCCTGTACGCGTAGAAAAGAGCGGTCGGGCCGTATGACGGGTTTATGAAGAACAGCCTTGCGGCCCCTGGGGTCTTTGATTCTATGTCTTCGGAGAGTTTATATACCGGGCCGCTTACCGTGTAATGCCTTTGCGCGGCGTCTTTCTTAAGAAGCCCCGGCACTGTCCCGAGCGCATTAAGCTCCGCGCTTATAAGCCCCATTGCCCCTAAGAGCCACGGGATTATAAGGAGCGTAAGGAGCCTGTCTCCTGACCAATTCTTCAACGGCAAATCCTTTGCCAGCCTTTTGTGGGGACAAGCGTGCTTGGGTGGAAAAAACGGCCGCTTGCGCCGTCATCTATCCGACGTTATCGTATTGCCTGACCCTGAAGGCGACCCCTAGGTCGTCCTCGGCAACGCGCCTGCAGGCCTCTATGTCAAGACCCGGCACCGCCACCACGCTTGCGACGACCTTTGAGACGTATTTTTTCGCCTCCCTCAGAAAGTAAAGTATCGCCGGATACGCGGCATCGCCGAAAGGCGTCTTGACAAGCCTCTGGTATGCGCCTGAGTCAGGCGCGTTCAGGCTTACCGAGAGGACGTCAACGAATCTAAGCTCGGGAAGCACGTTCCTTCTGTGCACGAGATTCGCAAGCCCGTCCGTGTCAATCCTGATGCAACAGCCCCTTTTTTTAAGATGCAGGCCTGCCTGCCTTACGAGGTCCAGCCTTAAAAGCGGCTCGCCGAACCCGCAAAAAACTATCTCATCGTATTTTTCAGGCTCAGGCCCGACGGCGCTTAGGACATCCGCCAACTCAGGCTCCTCGTTGAGCCTCAGGTAATGGCCCTTTACGGTATAGCTTTTAAACTTCGCGCAGAATGTGCAGCGATTAGTGCACCTGTTCGTAACGTTCAGGTAAAGCGAGTTTCTTATCGCGTAAGCGATCTTCGGCGCCTCTTTTCCGCGGCCTATGCCGAAGAGGTCAAAGGCATTGCGCGTCGTAATCCTTGCGACGTCGTTGACGCTTAAGCCCTTTATCTCCGCGATTGCCCGGGCGGTGTTGACAAGGAATGCCGGCTCATTTCTCTTTCCCCTCTCCGGCACCGGGGAAAGAAACGGGCAGTCCGTCTCAAGCATCATATTCTCAATGGGTATTTTTTTTACTGCCTCGCGGACGGATGCGGCCTTTGGAAATGTCAGGATGCCCGTAAAGGAAATGTAAAAGCCCATGTCAATGGCCTTTTTTGCGTCTTCATAAGCGCCTGAGAAGCAGTGGAAAACACCCCCGGCCTCAACAGCCCCCTCGGACTTAAGTATTTCAAACATGTCCGGGCCCGCGTCCCTTGAATGTATTATAACCGGGAGGTTCAGTTCCCTTGCGAGGGCGAGCTCTCTCACAAAGACCCTTTTCTGGATATCCCTCGGCGAGAGCGTATAGTGATAATCAAGCCCCGTCTCTCCCACCGCAACGACCAGGGCCTTCTCCTCTTCAATAAGCACGCGCATGAGGTCAAAGATCGCGTCGTCGCGGGCGTCCTTCGCCTCATGAGGGTGAACGCCTATGGACGCGTAGACATTCGGATATTTCTTCGCAAGCTCTATTGAGCCGCCAAAGCCCCTGTCCTTGTCCCAGCATCCGACGGCGATGATCGTCTTGACGCCTGAGTCTTGAGCCCTTTTTATGCAATCGTCCCTGTCGGCGTCGTATTCGGGGTAGTCAAGGTGCGCATGGGTGTCAATTAAATGGATGTCTTGCATGTGCGTTGGCCGTAAACTACAAAATCCTCGGGAAAAGCGGACCGGTTTTTCTTATGCCCTTTCCAGCCCTTATGCCTCCCCACTTAACCTCTTCGTCAAAGGAAGCGCCTGAAATGCCCCTTTCCATGCCGAGGGAACTCCATATCTTGTCCGCGGACTCTGGCATGAACGGATAAATATACACACCTATTATCCTTAAGCCCTCAGCGAGCGTATAAAGTATGTTTGAAAGAACGTCCCTGTCCTTTTCCTTCCACGGGGCGCTCCTCTCAACATAGCCGTTAAGCTCCCTTACGGCGGTCCATAAAGAATTAAGCGCGTCCGAGAACCTCAGCCCGTCCATGGCCGTCTCGTAGTCTTTCGGAAGCAGCGCGAATATTGACTTTATCTTTAATTCAAGGGCGTCCCTGTCCCTTGACGCGGCCACCCCGGGTATAACGCCATCCGCGTATTTCTCTATCATTGAAAGGGACCTGCTCAAAAGATTTCCGAGGTCGTTTGCAAGGTCGCTGTTGAACCTGCCCTTAAGCGCGGACAAGGAAAAATCCCCGTCAAGCCCGAACGGGACCTCCCTTAGCAGGAAATACCTGAACGCGTCTTTCCCGTAGGCCTTTATGACCTGAACGGGGTCAACGACGTTGCCCTTTGATTTGCTCATCTTTGCGCCATCAACGGTCCACCACCCGTGCGCGAAGATCGCCTTCGGCAGCACCATGCCCGCTGAAAGGAGAAACGCGGGCCAGTAAACCGCGTGGAACCTTAATATGTCCTTCCCGATAAGATGCATGTCCGCGGGCCAGAAAACGCCTTTCTCGTCGTTCTCGTCGGGATACCCCGTCGCGGTCAGATAATTCGTAAGCGCGTCAAACCATACATACATGACATGGCCCGGGTCGTCCGGCACGGGGATCCCCCATGAGAATGTGGTCCTGCTGACGCTTAAGTCCCTTAAACCCTCTTTTACGAAGCTTACTATCTCGTTTCTTTTCCCCTCGGGCATTATGAAATCCGGGTTCGCCTCAATATGCCTTAAAAGGGGGCCCGCGTACCTTGAAAGCCTGAAAAAATAGCTCGGCTCCTTAAGCCTCTCAACGGTCCTGCCGCAATCCGGGCACCTGCCGTCTTTAAGCTGCTTTTCCGTAAAAAATGTCTCGCACGGGGTGCAGTACCAGTCCTCGTACTCCCCGAGGTAGATATCCCCGTTCGCCCTTACCTTGTCCCAGAGATGCGTTGCCGCCTTTTTATGGCGCTGCTCTGTTGTGCGGATAAAATCGTCGTTTGAGATGTCAAGGAGGCCCCAGAGGTCCCTAAACCTGCCTACAACGGCGTCCGCGAACTCAAGCGGCCCTTTTTTGGCCTCGGACGCGGACAACTCCACCTTTTGGCCGTGCTCGTCCGTGCCGGTCAGGAATAGCACCTTAAGGCCCTTAAGCCTCTTAAACCGCGCAACGCAGTCCGCGGCAACGGTTGTGTAGGAATGCCCTATGTGCGGGACATCGTTTACATAGTAGATTGGAGTGGTTATGTAGAATGAACCGGTTTCCTGAGGCATGCGAGTAAATAGAAATCCTTTTAAGCCCGGATTACGGGGCGCTTAATGTGCGCACCCGTTGCAGCCCTTTTGCTTGTCGCCCCCGTTGGCCGCTCGCTCGCCGGCCGGGGCCTTGTTGCCCGGGTCGTGCTCATAGCTTAAGCAGCACATGAGCCTGCCGCACATGCCGGAGATCTTGCCGGGATTTAAGGCGAGGTTCTGCTCCTTCGCCATCTTTATCGTAACCGGCTCAAAGTCGGAGAGGAATGACGAGCAGCAAAGCTCCCGTCCGCACGGGCCGAGGGCGCCGAGCATCTTTGCCTGATCCCTTACGCCGATCTGCCGCATCTCAATCCTCGTGTGAAGCCCGGATGCAAGCCCCTTTACAAGTTCCCTGAAGTCAACCCTTACGTCGGACGTGAAATAAAACACCGCCTTGCTTGAGTCAAACATGTACTCAACCCTTACGAGGCGCATCGGGAGCCCGGTCTTCTCAATCATGTCTTTGCAGAGGCTGCGGGCCTCCGCCTCCTGCTCCGCGTTGAATCCGAGCCTCTCAATGTCAACCGCGTCGGCCTTCCTCACGACCTTTTTAAGCTCCCTGTCCGGCCTTTGCGCGGCCTCCTCCCTTACGCCGGTGGCAACGGTACCCATGCCAAGCCCTTTTTCAACCTCTACGATAACGGCGTCCCCGGGCTTAAGGACAATCCCGTTCGCGTCAAAGTCATACACCTTGCACGCCCTTTTAAACCTTACGCCGACGATATTTGCCATAATTTATTATATTATAATATAAAAACTTTTTTTTCAACACCCCAATCAACGGACGGCGTCAAACAAGCAGCGGGTTCAACATTCTTCCGCCCGACAATCAGCGGCGATCAGGTTTAAAAACAACGCCTCAAGGGCAAGAAGCTTGTTCGCATACCTTGGGGGCAGGACGCTTCTGCGCGCCTCCTCGGCGAGCGAGTACGACGAAATTATTTTGTTTGAATCCACTGCCCATTTCGGCCGGTCTTGCCCGCATTGAAAATGCGCGTCTAAGCCCACCCCTTCCATTGAAAGGGCCGCGCGCCTTAAGCACATCTTAACGAACTCCAGTATCTCGTCAAGGTCGTCCCTCTTTGAAATCTCCTCCGCGAGCTTAAGCGCAAGGTCTTCTTCTTTCGGTTCCAGCAAAAAGAGCCTTTTAACATACTCAAGCTTTTTCTCGCAAGCCTCGCTGTCGGAATATCTCACGGCCAAGGAGAGGCTTCCCGAGCTTATGCCGGCAAGGCCTTCGGCGGCCTCGGCACCCATGCCCGGGGTTTCCATAAGAAACGCCTGAACAGCCTGCTTCGGCAGGGGGCGGAATCCTATCCTCTGGCACCTTGAAAGTATTGTCGGGAGAAGCCCGGCCGGGTGCTGCGTGACGAGGATTATCATAGAATCAGGAGGCGGCTCCTCAAGGGTCTTTAAAAAGGCATTTGCCGCGGCAGGCATCATTTTCTCGGAATCATCTATTACGGCTATCTTCTTCCCCCTCATCGCCCTGTATCTCAATACGCCCTGCACCTGCCTTACATCCTCTATCCTTATAAGCCCCTCCGCGCATCTCTCCCCGTCTTTGTCGGTCGGATACACGCATGCGAGGTTCGGGTGCGCGCGGGCGTCCATCATTGAACAATCATTGCATGAGCCGCAGGAATCAAGGCCGTTGTCCACGGGGCTTGCGCAATTAAGCGCCCTTGCGAAGGCAAAGGCAACCTCTTTTTTGCCGATGCCTTCAGGCCCGGTAAAAAGATAGGCGTGATGGAGACGGCCTGAACGCATAGCCCTTTGAAGCATGTCTATTTCCTTTTTATGTCCGAGTATGCGTTTAAAGTCCATTTTCCGCCTCAGCGTATTATTTTATCCACAACGGCGCATATGTCCCCGTGGACCAGCCGCACATCCCTTGCGCCGTCAATAACCTTTATCCTTTCAGGCTCTGCCATGGACAACCTTAAATACCCCTCGCGCACGCGGGAGTGAAACTCCAAGCCCTCTTTTTCAAACCTGTCTTCCCTGTTAATGCCGGTATTCGTTGCATTAATCCTTTTCCACGCCCTTTCAAGCCCGGCGCCCGGGTCCATGTCAAGAAGAAAGGTTACGTCAGGCGCAACGCCCCCTGCCGCCATGTTGTTTACGCGCTCAATGTCCTTAATCCCTATGCCCCTTCCAAAGCCCTGATACGCGATGGTTGAATCAATGAACCTGTCGCATATAACTGTTTTATTGCTTTTTAGGGCAGGCCCTATGACATCCTTTACAAGCTCGGCCCTGCATGCCTCGTACAAAAAAAGCTCTGAAACAGGGCAAATGCCGACCCCCCCTGAATTAAGGAGTATCTCCCTTATCCTCTCTCCGAGGACGCTGCCTCCCGGCTCCCTTATCGCAAGGACACTACGGCCCATCTTCTCAAGATATGATTTAAGAAGCTCAAACTGCGTTGTCTTGCCAGAGCCCTCAATGCCCTCAAATGTAATAAAAAGCCCCATTGCCCAAATAATACTTTAAATGAATACGGTATTCAAGGATTTATAAATGCCTTTTGCGCGCATGAGCGTAGAAAAACCTAAAGTTTTGCTTGACATTCTACGATATGTAAAATATCATGTTAACTAAGGGGTTAAGGGGTTATGTTTATGAAGGAGATATTCGGCAAGGTTCTCGGCCATCTTGAATACAGCGTGCTTGAAGTGCTGTGGGAAAAGCAAAAGGTTTCGGGCAGGGAGGCGTTTGAGGAGATTGCGAAAGGCAGGGGCATTGCCCTGACAACAGTCTTAACCGTGCTTGAAAGGCTTACAAAAAAGGGTTTTGTTAAAAAGTTTAAGGGCCAAGACGTCTTTATGTTTATGCCTTCTTGCGACAGGGACGAGTTCGCCCGGAGGGTTTCGGGGGACGTCTTTAAGGGCATCGCCGAGATATCCAAAAGCGGTGTGGCCGCGTCTTTCGTTGACGTGCTCGCAGACATAGATTTGAAAGAGCTTGAGAAGCTCTCCAGCCTCATTGAGACAAGGAAAAAAGAGCTTGGATCAAAACCGCCTAAATTTTAGGGAAAACCCATTGCCGCCGACCTTAATATTGCTTCTCGGCGCGGGCATCCTCTTTTCATTATCCGTCGCGTCCCGGTTTGCGGGCATCCTGGACACGACAATGATGCTTAAGGAGTTTTGCGCGAGCCTCTTTGTCATGTGTCTTGAAAACCTCCATGTCTTGAAACTTGTCCTGCCGTGGGCGGGCCTCGCGATAATCGCGTCCGGCATGGGCTACGGGATAGTCAAAGGCATAAAAGGCATTGTCCTGGCGGATAAAACAGTGCGGGGACTGCCTGTTGCAAAGAGGCGGGGGGCAATCGTCCTTATTGAACACGAGGCCCATATCGCGTTCACGCACGGATTTCTTAAGCCTAAGATATACATGTCAAGGGGCCTTTTAAGAGGCCTGACCGCGGACGAGCTTAAGGCGGTGTTCGTACACGAGCTTCATCATTTAAGGGAAAAAGACCCGCTTAAGTTTATCCTCATTAATCTTATTAAGGATGCGCTTTTCTATATCCCGCTTGCGCCTTATCTCGCTGAACGGATAAGGCTTAAAAAAGAATGCGCCGCCGATGATGCGGCAACAAAAACCGTTGCCCCCATCACCCTCGCCTCGGCGATAGTAAAGGCCGCGCGGCAAAACAATCTCGCTGCAATGCAGGCCTCAATCGCGGGAGAAAAAAGCGCCGTTGAGGCAAGGATAAAAAGGCTTTTATCCAACAAGGATTCAGGCTTATACGCGCCGTCAAGGGTCGCGTCCTATTTAAGCGTCTTTATCGGGATATTCCTTTTCGGTTCAATGCTGATGCCGATTGGCCCGGATTTTTCCAAGGCGCAGGGCAATGACTGCAGGACGCACTGCGAACTAAACGAGCACGGGCATTAAAATTTTTTGAGCATTGATTCTACTGAAGGTAGAAATAAACGGACATGAACACATACCGGGTTTTGCGTAAAACCAATGCCTATACCTTATTTAAGATAATCTTATGCGCATCTTTTGCCTTGGTTCTGATAATGACAGGCAGGGACGCAGGCGCGGAAGACCCTGTGTTAAAGGCCCTTATTGACGAGGCAATTGCAAACAACCCGGAGATAGCCTCTCTCAGGCGGATGGTTAAGGCAGAGCAGGCCATGGCAGGGACAGAAGGCTACCTTGACGACCCGTATTTCAGGATTGAGCTTATGGACATACCAAAGGACAACCCCCTTGATTTGACGCCCGGCAATGCAATGCTTACAAGATACACGATCGGCCAGATGTTCCCGTTCCCCGGCAAACTCCCGTTAAAAAAAGAGGCCGCGGCAAAACAGGCGCAAATGGCAGGCGCGGAGCTCGCCTTTAAAACCCTTGAGGTTCAAGGCATGGTTAAAGAGACTTACCTTGAATACGCGTTCAACAGGGAATCCCGGCGCATAACGGATGAGATCAGGGAGACCAATTCTTACATGGCGCGCATAGCGGAGGTGCGGTACGCATCGGGCATTGCAACGCAGCAGGACCTCATAAAGGCCCAGCTTGAGTCGGCAATGCTTTCAAACGAGGCCATTGAGCTTGACGCGGAAAAAGAGGCGCTGGCGGCGCGATTAAAGACCCTGCTGAACAGGACGCATGACAGCGCCCTGCCGGAGCCAGCGGGGCTTCCGAGGCAAAGGGTTTCTTTTGATCTTTCCGGCATCATCCCGGAGGCAACGGAAAACAACCCTCTCGTTAAAAAAACCATGTTGGCTGTTGAATCAGGAGATTTAAACCAGAGGCTTGCGGAAAAAAATTACTACCCTGATTTCATGCTGAGCGCCTCACCGGTGCAAAGGGACGGCGGTTTTGAGACATTTGACGTTATGTTCCAGATAAACATCCCGATATGGCAGGGCAAGCTTCAGGGCATATCGGACGGGGCATACGAGGCCCGGCTCGCGGCGGAGGCGGAGCTTGCGAACCAAAAAAACCTGATTTCACTTGAGGCGGTTTTAAGCGCAATCAACGCCCAAAAGGCCGACAGGATGCGGATCCTTTTTGAGACAAGCCTTGTGCCGCAGTCGGAGATGGGCCTTGAAAGCGCGCTTAAGAGCTATCAGTCCGGAAAGATTGATTTTCTTACCCTCCTTGACGCGCAAAGGCAGGTTAAGAGGACAAAGATTGAACACCTAAGGACCATACTTGAATACGGAAAGGCAATCGCCTCCATAGAAAAAATCTTGGGCAGGGACCTTTAAAGGGAATATGCGCCGTTCTCTTACATATATATTGCTGATTGCCGCGGGGGTCATGCTCGGCGGGGCAGGCGCCTGGTTTTACGCCTCCAAAAAACAACCTGAGCCGCAGGCAAGGCAGGCGCGGAAGATCCTCTTTTACAGGAATCCGATGAACCCTGAGGTTACCTCGCCTGTACCGCTGAAAGACGACATGGGCATGGACTATGCGCCTGTTTACGAGGACGAGGCGGCGGAGACCGACAAAGAAGGTGTGGTAAGGATCAGCCCTGAGCGGATTCAGAGGATCGGGGTTCAATCGGAAGAAGTCGGGAGACAGGACCTTAAGAGGGTCATAAGGACCGTCGGAAGGGTCGCCCCTGTTGAGGACAAGATCTACGTTATAAACGCAAAAATAGCGGGATGGGTTGAAAAACTCTACCTCAACAGGACTGACCAGATGGTTAAGAAAGGCGAGCCGCTTCTTGAGCTTTTCAGCCCTGACCTCACCTCGGCGCAGGAGGAATACCTGCTTGCGTTAAAATCGCTTGATGCCGTAAGAGAAAGCCCTTACCCTGAGGTTAAAAAAGGCGCTGAGTCCCTTGTTGAGGCCGCGAGGAAAAGGCTTAAGTACTGGGACATATCGGATGACCAGATAGCAAGGCTCGGCGAGACCGGAAAAATCAAAAGAACCATGACGATAATGGCGCCCGCCGAAGGCAGCGTGACGGAGAAGATGGTTTCCGAGGGCCAGATGATCGAGCCAGGAGAGCCCCTGTTTAAGATAATAGACCACTCATCCGTCTGGGTCTACGGCGAGGTGTATGAATATGAAATGCCTTACATAGCGATAGGACAGGGCGCGGCCCTTACACCGTCATATTCGCCTGCGGACGTCTATTCAGGGCGCATTGAACACATATACAGCCACCTCGGATCAACAAGCTACAGCCCGGACGAAGGCACCGAGGTGCGCACCGCAAAGGTGCGGTTTGAGCTTCAGAACGCAAACCACAGGCTTAAGCTCGGCATGTATCTGAATGTTGAGATCTCGGTCGTCGTAGCCACAAACGCCGTTGCGGTGCCAGACTCCTCCGTAATAGACACCGGCACGAGGCAGATCGTGATTGTGGACAGAAGGGACGGCACGTTTGAACCGAGAGAGATTACGCCAGGGGCAAAAGCCGATAATTTCCATGAGATTAAAGAAGGCATAGAGCCGGGAGAATGGGTCGTTTCAACGGCGAACTTCCTGCTTGATTCCGAGAGCAACCTCAAGGCCGCCATAAAAGGCATGGGCGCGCAAAAAGAAAGGCCGGCTGAAGCGCCGGAGACAAAAGCGCCGGCCGGACACAGCCATTGAGCCCGCCCGCGGCAAGGCCTGAAGAAACCATCGTTCATTAAACCCCGAGGGTGGGCTAAAAAATGCTCAAGCGCATAATTGATTTCTCCGTAACGAACAGGTTTCTAATCCTGCTTGCGGCGGCCTTTCTCTGCCTCTGGGGCGTATATTCAATCTTCAAAACCCCTGTTGACGCAATCCCGGACCTCTCCGACGCGCAGGTAATCATATCAACGGATTTTCCGGGCCAGGCCCCTCAGGTCGTTGAAGATCAGATCACATACCCCCTTACCACCGCGATGCTTGCCGTGCCAAAGGCAAAGACCGTCAGGGGCTACTCCTTTTTCGGCGCATCGTTCATATACATAATATTTGAAGACAACACGGACATATACTGGGCAAGAAGCCGTGTGCTTGAATACCTGAATTTCGCGGCGGGCAGGCTCCCAAAAGGCGTCTCCCCGACCCTCGGGCCTGACGCGACGGGGGTCGGATGGGTATTTGAATACACGGTTGAAGGCAAAGGGAAAAGCCTCGCTGAACTGCGGGGCATTCAGGACTGGTTCATAAGATACCAGCTTACAAAGGTGCCCGGGGTCTCGGAG
>JBBTGV010000007.1:0-14188 GCA_038041305.1 Deltaproteobacteria bacterium
CTAAGGGTGACGGAATTGATAAGCCTTAAGCTAAACGACATAAACATGCAGAACGGCTTTATACAGGCCTTTGGCAAGGGCTCAAAGCAGAGGCTTGTCCCAATGGGCGAGACCGCGATGCTCTGGCTCAACAGGTATATAAACGAAGGCAGGCAGTTATTCCTTAAAACCCGGCAGGCCAAACACCTTTTTTTGACCGCAAGGGGAACAAAGATGACGAGACAAAATTTTTGGGTGATAGTAAAACAAAACGCAAGAAAGGCCGGCATCGAGCAAAGGAAAATAAAACCCCATCTCCTCAGGCATTCGTTTGCAACGCATCTCTTGGAGGGAGGGGCTGATTTAAGGATTGTTCAGGTGCTTTTAGGACACTCTGACATCTCAACCACGGAAATCTACACCCACATCACAAAGCAGAGGCTTAAATCCCTGCATAAGGAAAAACATCCGAGGGGATAGACATGACAAAAACGCAGTGCATAAGCGCAATCTATTCATTCAAAAAAACCTTTACATAACCGGCAGAATCACTATAGTTTCTTCAAATTAGCGTCCTGCGTTATAATTTGACATAATATCCATTATGCGACAACATTGCCTTGATCATCTCGCTGAAATAAAAAGATTGACAAGAAAAAAAAAACAGGTTAAAGTTCCTCTCAATCATGCTGACTATCGGGCAAAATTTAAAGCGCTCTTTTGCTATATTAATAACATGCTCCATTTTGTTGTCAGGTTGTGCAGGACATACACCGAATCCTGTCAGCAATTATCAATATGGGGACGAAAAAAAGTCCTGCACTCGCTTAAGAGCTGAGCTTTCAGAGATACAAAACAGTATGGCAACAAAGGCAGCAGCCGTATCTGGCACAAAGACTACAAATGCTCTTGTTGGCGGTGCAGGGAATTTACTTTTTTGGCCAGCCTTGTTTGCGTTGGATTTATCAGGTGCCGACAAGATAGAGCTTGAGGCATATAAAACGCGTCATAATACTCTTTTGTGGATTGCCGCGGAAAAGGAATGCGGATTTGACGATAAAGAAATATTACCAGAACCGCCTACACCGGCCAAGATAACAACAGAAGAAACTCCTTCATAAAACGTTTTTAGTGCCTACTTCCTGAACATCCTGTGGCATTCAATGCATGAATCAATGAGCCGTATCGCAGAGGCCTTGACTGTCTTTGCGTCATTTGCCTTTGTCTGATGCAGAATAAACTCAAGCTCTTTATGAAAATTATCGTCCAACTGTTTGAATAATTTGGTTTTATCGTTATTCTTAGGTAGCGTAATCTCTCCTTTTTCAAATGCCCTTTCAGTCTCCTCCTTATACTCGCTCAGCCTTGCAAAACCGTGTGCAACAGGGCTTAAATCATCAAGCGCTATGGCCCTTATAAGCCCGTTAAAGGCAGAGTCAAGATAGTTCATCTCCTGCTTGAGCGCATTTTTACCTGCCTTGCCTTTTGCATACGCAGCGGCCGGGATCAACAACAAGACTGCAACTATAATCAGGCACGCAGGCGCTCTCTTAAAAATCGTCATCTGTTACGGCCCTTTTTAAAGAATTTCAATCAATCACCACATTCGTAAGGGTTTTCTTTACATAGGTCAAGGACTGTATCTTGCTCAAGACCACGTCTCCCAAGACCTTAAAATTTGACGCCGTAACAAGAGCTATGATGTCATAAGGGCCTGTTACGAGCGAGGCATTTTTCACCCCGCCTATTTTAAGAAGCTTATCCATAACGCCCCTTGCCTTTGCATGCTCGCACTCAATAAACACATATGCCTCTACAGCCATATATGCGCCTCCTTAATGCGATATGCTTTTTTGCCTTTATCGCATTCATCGGATTATAGCACATTTTACGGATTTTTTTTGCATACGCTATTTCATGCCTGACGATGAAGCAAAACAATTGACACAAGAGGCATGAAGCTGATATATTTTAAATCCTACGACTAAAGCCCTCGTAGCTCAGATGGATAGAGCAACGGATTCCTAATCCGTGTGCCGGAGGTTCGAATCCTCTCGAGGGCGCCAAATAAAACAAGGGGTTACGCGATTAGGCGTAACCCCGTTGCTTCCTGTCGGTTTACATCAACGCAGGCGGACAATAAACCCTGAAGCCTTAAAGATGTTCAGCCATGAGCGACTGCATCCTTGCATTATGCCCCCATATTATTGTCCCAATCCCCCGCCCCGCCGTCCCCCCTACCCCGGCCCGCTCTTTCCTACCTTGCCCCCCTGCCGAAAATCACAACCTTTATGGTCTTTATAAGTATTAGTATCTCTAAAATAAACGACTGATTCTTTACATAGTAGAGGTCGTACTGGAGTTTTTCACGGGCATCCTTTACGGACGCGCCGTACGAATAATTCACCTGCGCCCAGCCTGTAATGCCGGGCTTCACCGAATGCCTTAGCGAATAATACGGGATAGCCTGATTAAGCCTTTCCACGAACTCCGGCCTTTCGGGCCTCGGCCCGACAAAGCTCATCTCTCCCTTAAGCACATTCCACATCTGCGGTATCTCGTCAATCCTTAATTTTCTAATGACCCTGCCGACCCTCGTCGTCCTCGGGTCTTCCAACTCCGCCCACACTGCGCCGTTACTCTCGGCGTCAATGCGCATTGAACGGAATTTTATAAGCTCAAACGCCTTGCCGCCGCCACCGACGCGGCTTTGCCTGTAAAGCACAGGGCCTTCTGAATCAATTTTTATGAGCATTGCGGCCAATAGGGCAATCGGCGATAAAAGGATAAGCCCCGCGGCAGACAGGACAAGGTCGCTCAAAGGCTTCACGATGCGGTTATAAAGGCCCTTTCTGACGCCGCGTATCTTCGCATTGATAAACCAGATGTCGTCAACATACCGCAGATGAATCTTACCGGTCCACGCCTCAAGAAATGTCGCGGCGTCCAATATGCTTGTCCCCCTGAACTTGTGCTCAAGCATCTTGCTGAGGGCATCGTCGCCTTGTTTAAGAATCATCCTGTCTATGATTATGGCGTCCGGAAACGAGGACATACCCTCTAAAGCAGGGCCCTCCTTAAAACCCGCGCCGATGAAATTAAAGCGCGAGGCTTCGTTCATCGCCTCGCCCATTGCCGCGTAATTGAGGCAACCGTCCGGACCGGTGAGGATAAAAATCCGTTTTCCCTTCCATATCGCCCTAAAAAGCCTTTCAAACGCAAACCTCCAAAAATAGGTAAGCGTCCCGGCCATCAGAGCGCTTAAAAAGGAAATGAGGACAATGGAACCAAACGACGGGAGCATTAAAAATATGGCCGCGCCCACGAGCGCAGCCATTGCCACTGCCGAGAGGAATCTTATAAGGTAATTCGGGCTCTTTAGCCTTATCTCCCCGTCATACATGTCCGCGAGATAAAACATGAAGATATAAGTGCCGGGAATGAAGACCCCTGCAAGCAGGCGCTGCCATGAGCTGAATTCAACGGCCTTCAAGCCTGCCCCGATCGTTAAGGCGATATAATATCCCGCGAGCGCCAGAACTATGTCGCCGATAAAAAGAAGCAGGTTTTCCCTTTGTATGTATCTTGTCTGCATTTTTTCCCCAAAAACCTATGCCCGCAAGAGCATATCCTCGGTCTTCCTTGCGTCCTGAAGAAACATCTTTATCGTCTCCTTGCTGTACGGGTGCACGATCATGCCTTTCAGTATGTCCGGGACAGCGGTTACTATGTGCGCGCCCGCCTCAAGCCATTCAACCACGTTCAAGACCTCCCTCGTTGAGCCAATGATCATCTTTGCCTTGAGGCCGAACCCGTCAATGAGCTTTCTTAGCCTTGAGATCTCAGTGCATGCGTTGTAGCCCATGTTGTTAACCCTGCCGCCGAAAAGCGAAACATAGGAGGCGCCTGAAAGGGCCGCGAGGAAGCACTGCTGGGCATTCATCATCGCAGTGACATTTATCCTTATGTTGCGCCTTGACTCAAGCTCGTGCACGGCCCGCAGATTGTCAAGCTCCCCCTCGGGGCCGTGTATGGTCAGCTTCACGACGATATTATCCGCCCACTGGGAGAACTCAACGGCCTGTTCAATCATCTCGTCGTAATCGTTTGTCGTGACCTCAACCGACATTGGATACGGGTGTATGAGAGAGGCTATTTCCTGAGACCTCATCCTTATCCCGTGAAGCCCCCCCTTTACGCCGTCTTTTAGCAGTATCGTCGGATTCGTCGTCACGCCCCGTATAAGCCCCATCCGCATGAAACGCTCAATCTCCGCAATCTTTCCCGTGTCAAGAAAAATCGGCATGTCGCACCCCCTGTCTTTTATTTTTTAAGTCCAAAGCCGTATATCCCGCCGGTTGCGTCAACCGCCTCCCATTTCATCTGTCCGATCCGCATTGCGGGATGCGTTACGATTAGATGCCATAATACCGCCTGAAATGACTCGGCGTGCGGCGTTACGGTATCCGGGTTCACGGTGGGCACGACTATGCATGCATCAGCCACCTTTTTGGTAAAACCGCCGTCCCTGCCCACGATGCCGAACACCTTTGCGCCGACCGATTTGGCGTAGCTCAAGGCCTTTACTATGTTCGCGCTTATGTTCTTCTCCGCGTCGCCTCCGCCGACTGAAAATACGAAAATCGCGTCCCTGCCGGAAAGCCTGCTGCCGGCAAGCCAGCTCGCAAAAATGCCGTCCCAGCCTTCGTCGTTTATCCTTGCGGAAAGCTCGGAAAAATTGTCGGTCGGCGCGTAGGATTCAATGCATGCGATCTTCCTGAAGTCATTGACCGCATGAGCGGCATTGCCCGCGCCGCCGCCGACGCCGAGGAAAAAGAGCCTGCCTCCCCTGCCGCGGATTTCCGCCACCCCGTTCAAAACCAAATCAACATCCTTTGCGTCAATAGCGTCAACGATCATCTGCACCTCTTTCAGATACCGCCTGATGTACTCCATCGCCCACCCCCTTTTGCAAAAAAATATTTGACGCGATAAAACCGGCGAACTATCGCGCGCCCGCGCCCGGTTTTCCATAATTACGCCCAATTACGCGGCGCTGTTGCCGAGGCCGCCCGTGCGCTTATCCTGACAAGCTGCTGATGGTTTGTCTGATGAGGTTTCTTGATGAGGATCTGATGTGATCTGTTTTTGGCTGAACAAAAACCTTCTTATGAGTCTTTTAAGTGGCAATCCTTTCCGTCTGGCGGACGACGCCAATCGCATCCTGAATGTCTGTGATCCTGAAGTCCGGGACAACATCCATGTTGTAAGGCGCGCTGACTATGATTGTCCTGCACCCGGCGAGCCTGCCCGCCTCGGCGTCCCTCCATGTGTCCCCGATGAAATACGACGCATTAAGATCAATGCCCAGTATCTCGGATGCCCGCAAAAGCATGCCGGGCTTGGGCTTCCTGCAAAGGCAACGGGCGTTGTCGTCGTGCGGACACGCGATTATCCCGTCAACGGGCAGTTTTTTTTTGATGTGGTCGTGCATGCCTTGAAGCTCGCTTAAATCCATTTGACCCCTTGCAACATCAGGCTGGTTCGTTATAACGATATTCATAAACCCCATTGCCTTAAATTCGTTCAATGCCTCCTTAACGCCGTCTATTACCTTGAATTCCTCAATCCGTCTCGGCGAACCGGGCAGACCCTGCCTCATGACGATCTCGTTTATAACCCCGTCCCTGTCTAAAAAAACGGCTCTTTTCATCCTCAGATAAGCTCCCTGTCCAGCGCAAAAGGCAATGGACTGACGACTGTGCCTGACAATGACGATTCGTAGATCGCCTCAACAAGGCAGTTTGCCTTGAATCCGTCATACCCGCTGCCGAGCATGGGCCTTACGCCTTGGTCCGTGCGCACAAAGCCAAGCCCTTTGTCCTTCAAGCCTACCGCGCCGTGCACGGCGCGGCTCGGCCTGGGGGACTCGCTTGAAAAATCTATCGCCGACAAAAACTCCTTCCATTCCTCTTTCCAAGAACAATCCGGCTCATTGAATTCAAAAACCTTTTCCCTCGGCGCGCCGCCTTTTTTGCCCCTGATGCCAAGCCTTAATGTCTCTTTTCCGTAGCTGCCGCCAAGGCCGTCAATGATCAAAAACCCGTCCTTCCCAAACGCCTCAAATGAAAAGATGTTCTTCCATTGCGTCCAGCTCGTATGCATTGTCGCGACAACGCCCGTATTGGTCTTAAGCGTGGCAAAGGCATTGTCCTCAACCCTGGAATCCCAGAAATATTTTTCCGCCACGCCGTAGACCCGCGTAAACTCACCCGCAAACCACCTTAAGAGGTCAAGGACATGAACCCCCTGATCAAGGAGTTCCCCTCCCCCGCTTTTTTTCCTGTCCGCCCGCCATTCATTCTCATAGCCGGGCCTGCCGCCGTGCCCGTACCTGCACCTCAAAAAGCACAGGCCCCCGATGCCGCCCTCGTCAAGAAGCCTCTTTGCGAGGATCATCGCGGGATGGTGCCTGTGGTTAAACCCGGTCTTGAGGATCCGGCGGTTTTGTTCGGCCGCCTCTATCATCTGCAGGGATTCGTTGCTCGTTACTCCAAGCGGCTTTTCGCAGAGCACATGCTTTTTATTCTGAAGCGCGGCAATCGCAATCCCGGCAAGAGACGCATTGAATGTCGCCACGACGCATGCGTCTATTTCCTTGCCGGCAACCGCGTCCTTCCAGCTTGGCGCGTGCCATGCGCCGAACTCCTTGGCGAGCGACTCGGCCCTCTGAGAATCAATGTCCGCAACCGCTGAAATGCGGCATGAGCCGAACGCCTTGATTGACTCGGCCCTCTTTCTGCCAATAAGCCCGGCGCCTATGATTGCCACGTTTAGCATGGTTACCCTTCCCTCTTAAAAAACGTCTTATTGTCAATCCTCCTGAGCGTTGCATAGTCTCTGTCCGTCTTAAGCCGTTCAATAAATCCTTTTTCCTCCCACGGGTCCCACGGGGCGCTTATGAATTTTCCCGTTATGCCGTCCGACAAGCCGGAAAGAAGGAATACGGTCAGTCTTGCCGAAAGCCCCGGCGACACCCCGCCTTTCTCAATCTGCTCCTTGGTTGACTTAAGGAAACCCTCGCCCGCCGCCTTACCGGCCTTAAGGGTGTCCTGATGCAGCCTTGTTATTACAAAACCCGGCGCAACGGCATTTATGTCAATATTTTCGCCCCTGAACTCAAGGGCGATGTTCTCAGTGAGCCTCACTACGCCTGTCTTTCCAACCGCATAAGCGGAATAATTCGGAAACGGTGTCGCGGCCCCTCCCCCCGAATAGTTTACGATCTTGCCCCTGCTTGACTTTTTCAATAAGGGAAGGAAATAGTGGCACATATTGAATGTGCCGAGGAGATTGACGTTTATCGCCTCCCTGAAGGCATTGGGGTCAATCTCGTCAAGCCTGCCGATCGGACCGTATACGCCGGCGCAGTTGACAAGCCCGTCTATGCGGCCGAACTCCTTTTTAACAGCCTGCGCGGCCATTGAAACCTCATCCGCGTTGCCCACGTCAATAGACCGGCATATATGCGCGGACCCGTTTCTCTTAAGCCCCTCAAGCGCCCTTTCAAGGTCTTCCATGTGGCGCGACGCAAGCACAAGCCGAGCGCCTTCTTCAGCGCATTGCCTCGCAATTGCGAGGCCTATGCCCATGCTTGCCCCTGTTATCAGGACTACCCTGTCACTTAACGCTCCCATAAAACACGCCCTCCCCTTTCTTTTTCGCAACGCCGAGACACCGGTAATCAAACCCCAGTGCTTCAAGGTTGAGTTTTATAAGCAGGTTTTTCGCGTCAAATACGACCCTCCCCTTCATGCGGCTTAATGCCCCCGCCCAGTCATATTCCCTGAATTCAGGCCATTCTGTAAGTATGACAGCGGCCTCGGCGTCTTGAACCGCGTCGTCAATTGACAGGCACACGGCAAATCCCGGCGGCTTTTCCAGCTCCGAGTAATCCACGCACGGGTCAAACGCCCTGACGACCGCGCCCCTTCTTTGAAGCTCGTTCGCTATCTCAAACGGCCGGCTCCTTCTTAACGTGCTCGTGCCAGGCTTGTAGGTCAGCCCCAGCACCGCGATGCGCGCGCCTTTAACCGCATTGCCCAAAGACGCGGCTATTTTTTTTATTATTTCGTCCCGCCTGCCCTCGTTGAACTCAATGAGCCTTCTATAGAGATGCGCGCCCTGCCCGGTTTCCTCATTGAGCCTTGCGAGCACGCACAGATCCCTGCCGAGCGTGCCGCCGGAATACCCTATGCCAGGGGCAAGGTACGCCTTTTCCCCGATCCTCGGGTCAGACTTCATGCCTGAGCTTACATCCATAATGTTTGCGCCCGTCGCCTCGCACAGGGCTGAAAGATGGTTTGCGAACACTATGGAGCAGGCAAGGTAGGCGTTTATCGCGTGTTTTACCATCTCGGCGCTCGGCAGGTCCATGGCTATTACACTGGCGTCAATGTGTTCAAAAAGCCTCGTTGCCGCATCCGCGGCCTCTTTTATGGCGGCGCCCAGAATAATCCTGCCCGGATTCAGATAGCAGTTTATGGCGTCTCCGAGCCGAAGATTCTCAGGGGAATAAACAAGCTCAAGCAGGGGGTTTTTAATCTTAAGCTCCTGTCTCAGCAGGGAGCATGTGCCTATCGGCGTCTGCGAGCTGACAATAACAATCGCGGTGTCCCTTAGATGCGCCCTCACGTCTTCAACGGCCTTAAAAAGCGGCCTGCAGTCCGAGCCGTCATGCCGGTCAACCGGGGTGTCAAACGCAAGGAACACATAATCGCAGACATGCATGTCTTTAATGTCCGTTGTGTAATAAAGGCGTTTTGCGTCCAACGATTCCCTTATCGCAGTGGCGAGACCCGGCTCAAACACAGGCGGCGTTGCCTGATTTAAACCGCGGACAACCTTCTCCGAATAATCAAATCCCGTTACATTGAATCCGAGCCTTGACCATGCGGCGCTTATTACCGAGCCAAGATGCCACAGCCCGATTACCCCGATTCTCGCGTCTTTGGATTTAACGGTCATTAGCGATAAAACCCCTTTTTTTTAAACAACCCCGTTTAGAAAATTAATCAGCACCTTGCTTCCCTCAAAATCAAACCTGTAGCGCATCTCCCTTAAGCCAAGCCCTTGCATTTTTTGCCTGAAGCCCGCGTGCCTCTCTTCAACGTAAAAAAGAAAAAATCCCCCCCCGCCGGCCCCAGTAATCTTCCCGCCGATGGCGCCCGCCGCCTTCGCCTCCTCGTATATGGCGTCAAAGACGCCGTTGGAGATCCTCTCGCACATGCGTTTTTTATGGCGCCAGTGCTCGTCAAAACACAATCCCACATCCGTTATATTCCCGCTTGTTATCGCCTCAAGCACCCTGCGGCCTATGTCCTTTATGTAATGCAGGCTGTCTACAACGACTTTTTCGTCTTTAGCCGCCCCGCGGCTCTGCGCGGACAAGATCTCATCAGCGCTCCTTGAGATGTTGGTGTAATACATAAGAAGGTTCCTGTTGAGGTCGTCTATGGTCGAGTATTCTATGTCCGGCCTTTGCACCGCAACCCTTCCGTCGCTGTTGATATCCAGGACCGTAAGGCCGCCGTAGGCCGCCATGTACTGGTCCTGTTTTCCTATCGGCTTCTTAAGCCTTTCTATCTCAAGCGCGCACGCCTCTTCCGCGAGGTCGTTTATGGAGACATGCTCCCTCTTCATCGTATGCAGCGCGTTAAGTAGCCCGACGGCGTAACAGCTTGACGAGCCAAGCCCGGTCCCTGCCGGCACATCCGCCATGGAGACTATCTCAAGGGCGTTTTCAATGCCCGTACACCTCATCGCCTCGCGCGCGATCTCGTGCTTAAGCCCCTCCCGGTTCTCAACGGTCTCAGAGCTTGAATACTTAACCCTTACGAGGTCGTCCGCGACAGGGCGGTTTAAGTTGATGAACATGTATTTGTTTATGCCCGCGGCGAACACAAACCCGCCGTGCTTTGAATAATACGTCGGCAGGTCCGTGCCCCCGCCGCCGAGCGTAATCCTGAATGGTGTTCTGGTTATTATCATGTAAAGAGACATCCTCCAATGCCTGATTAGCCGCATAACCGTCCGCAATCGCGGCTACGCATCATGAGCCAATGCGCCGCCGCACGCTCAATGCAAAACCAAGGCGTAAAACAAAAAATTTAAATGAACAGTTTTACCTGTACCAAGCCGGGGTGAATTATCCGATGAGTGTCAAAGGGTGTGTGACTGTTGAAAGACCGGGCAAGATTTTAATAAATTCTTTTCACAAAACGTGCATTATAATCATACTAAAAAATCTCCTTTTGTCAACTTGTCAACGCATGGCAAAGGCACTTGAAAAGAAACGCTTTATCCTGCAAATAAGGTCTACTTCAGCCGCATCGCCTCTTTGAGGAGTTCCGGCGTATCAACGGCGACAAGGTTTTCCGCGTGACCGTCAGCGGTCTTATCCGCCCTGAATGCGTGAATCACCTTGCCGTATTTCAGCATCTCGGGAAATACGTTCGCGCCGAAATCCGAAAACCCTTTCTCCTGAATAAAATCCGGGACATCTGGCTCAAGCACATACAGGCCCGCGTTGACAAACCCGCTTGACGTGACTTTTGACCTCGGCTTTTCAATAAACCGGGTAATCCTTGAATCATTGTCAATTGAAATAACCCCGCTTTGGCTCAGGTCCCCTTGTTTTTCATAAACCGCAATGACCGCGCTGCCTTTTTTCTTCGCCTGGAATCCCATCATCTCGTCTATCCTGTATGGAAAGAGATTATCCCCGTACGCCACAAGAAACGGCCCCTTGCGATCGCAGTCCCAGCAGTCTTTCCAAATCTTCTTGACCGCGCCAGCCGTGCCGAGGAGCGTTTGTTCATGCGAGTATTTTATGTTTACCCCGAATTGGCGCCCGTCTCTGAAATAACCGGCAATCACCTGAGGCAGATGATGCAGGTTTATCCATATATCCCTGATGCCGTATTTCTTAAAGAGCAGTACATTGTGTTCAAGGATGGGCCTGCCCTTTATCATTATCATGGGTTTAGGGAGGCTGTTCACCGCCTTCAGCCTCTCGCCCCTTCCAGCCGCGAGTATAATCGCCTTCATGCGATATTGCCCAGGCAAATCTGATTTTTTATGTATTCAATCATTCCCCTTAATCCGTCCTCAATCCTGACCTTCGGGCCCCAGCCAAGAGATCTTGCCTTTGTTATGTCCGCAAGCGTTTTTTCAGCCTCGCCGGGCAGGTCCCGCGAATACATCGGCTCCATGTCAATTCCAAGGAGCCTTTTTATAATCCCGTATATGTCGTTGATTGAGTAATTGACGCCGTTGCCGATGTTAAAGCACTGGTTGTCGGTCCTTTTATCAAGCATACACATGACGTGAAAATCATTAACGTCATTCACATGCACGAAGTCCCTCAGTTTTCCGCCGGTGCCGTATATCTTCGACCTTTCCCCCTTGAGGAGATTTATTATAAACGCGCTCATTACCGGAGGTACGGACCTCCTGTAGTCCTGCCTCGGCCCGTACACGTTAAAATACCTTAAGGCGGTTGAATTAAGGCCAAAATGCCGCTTATAAGCCCCGGCAATCATATGCGCGCAGTATTTGCTTATCGCGTAAAAACTTTGAGGCCTGCCCTCTGATTCCGGCGTGGGGAAAAGACTGCTATCTTCGTACACGGCCGAGGATTCGGCATAAACGACCTTTTTCACCCCGGCGAGCCTGCCTGCCGCGAACACATTGGCAGTGCCGGCAATATTTATGTCCGCCGTGGCGACCGGGTCGGTCTGGCAGTCTGATATGCAGTTTTTTGCCGCAAGGTGAAAGACGTAATCAACGCCCTTAAACAACGCGTATATCTCCCTCGAGCGTATGTCCTGCCTGTGGAATTCAACCCCCGCCGGGACCTGTTCAAGCACGCCGTATGAGAGGTCGTCAATGCCGATAATCTTAAGCCCGAGCAGGCGGGGGGCGCCGGGTGCGGCGCCCATGTTCAACAGCGCATCCGCAAGGTTGCTTCCTATAAATCCCGCCACGCCGGTTATCAGTATCTTCATAATCAATACCCCCAGTATTTTCCGGGCCGCGCCCTTTTAATAAGCCTGTACAGAAAGCCGGTTGCCCACGAGAAATGCATTGCGGGGAATATGACCGCGAGGCGGCTGAAAAGCGCTAAAAAACCCGGCCTTATTTCCGACGCCGGTATCCCGAGGCCCGTTGGCGCGTTAATCTCTCCCCTGTGCCTTAATCCAAGCCTTAATGAGACAAGAGCATCCAACCCTAAATAAAGGGAAATCATGAACAGCCAAAGATAATAGAAAGGCGCGAATGCCATGCCCAAGACGGGCATGAACACTGAGCTTAAAAAAAACGTTGGCGGCACGAACTGCCTCCATGCGGTCAGCCTGCCCCTTTTGAGCAAAAGCCCCGCCTTTGCCCCGCCATACCTGAAATAAAGCCGGGATAAGCCGCTTATCGTATCCCTCGGGTAATAGTATGCCGAGATATCCGCATTCAGATACACGCTGCCGCCCGCCTCCCTTATCCTTTGATTCATATCCGCGTCCTCGCTTATCACAGCTGATTCCTCGTCAAAAAGCCCGGTCTTTTGAAAAACCTCTTTTCTGAAGCAGCCGAGATAGACCGTGTCTACAAAACCGCTTTCCCCACCGAGCCTGAACCGCGCGTCCCCTATGCCGAAGGCATTTGAAAGCGCAATGCCCGCGGCATACTGCGTTATCTCCCTGTTTCTTTCATGGACAGCGTGCCTCTCGGTAATCGGCCTTTGCACCCCGCCTGCGTTTGATGCGCCTGTCCTTATAAGGGTATCAACGCATTTTTCAATGTAGTCCCCTGCAATAACCGCCCTTGCGTCAACCCTTACGATGCAGTCGCCCTTCGCGCGCCTTATGCCGATATTCATTGCCGACGTCCTCTGGCCGTTAGGGTTGTCAATGAGCCTTATTGACGTCCCATGGTTGGTTTCAGCCCAGAGCGCCTCTTTAGCGACGATATCCCTTGTCCCATCCGCGCTCCTGCCGTCAACCACGAGGATCTCCAGACGCTTCTTTGGATAGGTCTGGGATAATACGCGCTTGAGACAACCCGCGACGTATCTTTCCTCGTTCCTTGCCGGTATAATCACTGTAACAAAAGGATGCGTCATGGCTTAAAAGACCCTCCTTGCGGCAACGAATAGTTCGCTTCCAAGGCCCTTTCTTGAGAGATGCCCCCAGAAGGGGCCGCTCAAGAACATAATGGGCCTCGTGATATTATTGACAAAACCCTTTAGGCCCGGCATTACGCCCACTGATGCGCGCGGGCGAGACTGCGCTTTTTGGCCCGTCTTATTCAGACTGACGGCAAAACTCCTGACGCCAGCTATCTTTAAAAAACACTTTATTGACTCAAAGACCTCATTCACATTAGGCGAGCACACGGTGGAGCATGATACGACCTCAAAGCCCGCCTTTCTTAAGACAAAGCCGATAGACCTCGGGGAAAAAAGAAAAAGATGCTGCGGAAGAGCGAGATGCCCCCAATGCCTTCCGAAAACGCCAAAGAGCGCGGCATTTATGTTGGGTGTCCTTATGAACAGCATGCCGTTTTTCCTTAAAAGCTCTCCGGCCTCCTTAAGACGCGCCTCCGGGTCTCTAACATGCTCAATCACATGGAACATCGTTGCAATGCCGAATCTGCCTTTTCCGTATCTCACTAACGCATCCCCTATTGTCCCGTTTACCATCTCTATGGAAAGATTTTTTCTTGCGTATTCGCAGGCCGTCTTGTTCGGCTCAATCCCGGCCACGTTGTATCCATCGGCCTTTGCGACATTCAGAAACCCGCCGAACCACGCGCCTATGTCAACGAGGTCTTTGTCCTTTTTCCCCGCCGATGTTTGAATCATCTTAAGAAGCCTCTTATGCACATTCAAATCCGCCGACTCCGGTATCTCTATCTCCTCCGAGGCGTAAAATCTCCTTAGCTCCTCTTCCCCCGGCATTGGATTTAACCAGACGATGTCGCAGACAGGGCACCTTAAAAGTCTTGCCCCGCCTGACTCAAGCAAGAAAGACGCCTGAGCGGCCCCGCAGATGCGGCAGGGGTTTTTACCTATTACCTCCATTTCGCGGTCTCTGCGCTGAGCAGCGCGTCCTGATTTTTTGAATACTCCCGGGAATTAGCCCACACGAGGAAC
>JBBTGV010000008.1:0-10278 GCA_038041305.1 Deltaproteobacteria bacterium
CTTGAAGATTTTCGGTAGCGAGGCCGTCGAGTTCGCCCCACAGCGCGCGCGGCACGACGCCGGCCCTACTGCGCGCTGCCGGCGTTCACGGCCTCTTTTCTTGAAAGCCTTATGCGGCCTTCCCTGTCAATCTCAAGAAGCTTGACCGTAACCTCGTCGCCCTCCTTGAGCACGTCCCGCACATTTTTCACCCGTTCCTCGGAGATCTGGGATATGTGCACAAGGCCCTCTGTGCCGGGGAATATCTCAACGAACGCGCCGAAGTCCATTATCTTTTTTACCTTGCCGGTGTAAATCTTGCCGACCTCAGGCTCCTGCGTAAGCCTCTTTATGATGGCTATCGCCTTCTGCGCGGCGGCATCGTCCATGGACGCGATATTGACCTTGCCCGTGTCGTCTATGTCAATCTTAACGCCCGTCTCAAGTATGATTGACTTGATGTTTTTGCCTCCGGGCCCGATTACGTCCTTGATCTTTTCCTGCTTAACCATGATCGTGATTATGCGCGGGGCGTATTGCGAAAGCTCTTTTCTCGGCTCGCTAATTGCCGCCGCCATCTTCTCAAGTATCTTAAGCCTTCCGTCGCGCGCCTGATACAGCGCGTCCTTAAGTATCCCCGCCGTAACGCCGGCTATCTTAATGTCCATCTGAAGCGCCGTAACGCCCTCGGCCGTGCCTGCGACCTTGAAGTCCATATCCCCGAGATGGTCCTCGTCGCCCAGTATGTCCGAGAGAACGACCGTCTCCGCGCCTTCCTTTATAAGGCCCATTGCAATGCCCGCGACATGTGTCTTTATGGGCACCCCGGCGTCCATAAGCGACAGGGATGCGCCGCACACGGTCGCCATTGACGACGAGCCGTTGGACTCAAGCACGTCGGATACGACCCTTATCGTATACGGGAATACCCCGTCCTGAGGAAGCACCTTCGCCACCGCCCTCTCGGCAAGCGCGCCGTGGCCTATCTCCCTTCTGCCCGGGCCCCTTAGAAACTTGACCTCTCCCACGCTGAAGGGCGGAAAATTGTAGTGGAGCATAAAGGTCTTGTATTCCCA
Organism: Deltaproteobacteria bacterium; assembly: GCA_038041305.1. Lineage (GTDB taxonomy): Bacteria > Desulfobacterota > GWC2-55-46 > GWC2-55-46 > GWC2-55-46 > JBBTGV01. The sequence continues at coordinate 1,056 of JBBTGV010000008.1, forward strand.
GCCCGAAAGGGCGTCTATCTTCTGCTCGTCCTCTGAAGTGCCGAGCGTCGTGGCGACCATTGCCTGCGTCTCGCCTCTGGTAAAAAGCGCGGAGCCGTGCGTTCTGGGCAGTAAACCCACGTCGCATGTTATCTCCCTTATGTCGGCAGGCCCCCTCCCGTCAACGCGCACCTTGTCCTTGATCACCATCTCGCGCATCATGCGGTACTTCATGTCTTCAAAGACCGCCTCAATCTCCTTTTCCCTGCCTTCAAAAACAGAGCCAAGGGTCTCGGCGACCTCTTTTTTAAGATTGCCTATCGCGGAATACCTCTCCTGCTTTTGGGGTATCTTAAACGCGCTTGCAAGCCTGTCCTCGCAGAGCTCTCCCACCTTCAGGGAAAGGCCGTTGTCCCTCTCAAGCGGGGGTATCTCAAGCTTGGCCTGCCCACACTCTTTTATAATGGTCTTTTGAATCTCAAGAACTCCCTTCATGCTGTCCTCGGCGAACTGAAGGGCGCTTAGCAGGAACTCCTCGGTTGCGTTGCGCGCCCCGCCTTCAACCATGATTATAGACCCCTCTGAACCCGCCACGACAAGGTCTATATCGCACTCCCTCTGCTGCTTGAACGGGGGGTTGCAGACGAGGCTTCCGTTTACGGCGCCGATCCGTGCCGCGGCAATCGGGCCGTTAAACGGCACATCTGAAATGCCAAGGGCGATGGACGCGCCGATTATGGCGATAAGCTCCGGGTCGTTTTCCTGATCCACCGAAAGAACGGTTGCTATGACCTGCGTCTCCCTGAAATACCCTTCGGGGAAGAGCGGCCTTAACGGCCTGTCTATCAGCCGGGAGGTAAGCACCTCTTTCTCGCTCGGCCTGCCTTCCCGCTTGAAAAAACCGCCCGGTATCTTCCCGGCGGCATACGTCATCTCCGTGTAGTTTACCGTCAGCGGCATGAAATCCACGCCCGTTGACGCCGCGTTGGCGCGGCATGCGGTCACAAGGACAACCGTATCGCCGTAGCGCAGGGTGCATGAGCCGTGCGCCTGTCTTGCCATCCTGCCGATCTCAATCCTTAACGGCCTGCCGGCGTACTCAACCTCGTATTGTTTTACCATTTAGACTTAACACCTCTTTAGGGTTTTTTAACGGCCTGCGCTACCTTCTTAATCCGAGCTTCTCAACAATAGCCTTGTACCTCTCGGAGTCTTTTGTCTTTACATACTCAAGCAGCCTTCTCCTCTGCCCGACCATCTTAAGAAGCCCGCGCCTTGAGTGATGGTCCGACTTATGGGCCTTAAAATGGGGACTCAGGCTGTTTATCCTTTCGCTCAGAAGCGCTATCTGCACCTCAGGCGAACCCGTGTCCTTGTCGTGCCTCTTGTGGGCGACTATAACCTCTTTCTTCCTCTCCGTAGCAAGCATTGCATTAACCTCCTGATTATTGTTACTTATAGATGTAATTGCGTTCCCAAAATGCCCTTCCCTATTAGAGCCATAATATTATCATCTGTCGGGCCGGGCGCACAAGTGTTTTAAGCGGCCTGCCTTATGCGCGCAGTTCCTCCAGGGCATCCAGCGGCGCGCCCTCAAAAGAACCCCCTGACAGCTTGAGTGCTTCCTTTATCGGTATTATCGCCTTCCTGAGATCATCAGCGGACGCGGAAGGCGATACGGAATCCTCAATCAAAAATCCGCCGCAGGCCGTGCGCCTCAAGGCGAAAAGATGCGCCCCGCACCCGAGCACGCGGCCCGCATCATGGCATATTGAACGGATATACGTGCCCTTTGAGCATACGACATTGAAGTCAACGTAAGGCATCCTTATATTAACCGCATCAATTGAAAACACGGTAATCTCTTTTTCCTTTCTCTCAACGGTTATGCCCTTTCTCGCAAGCCTGTAAAGCGGGATGCCGTTGCGCTTGACCGCGGAATACATGGGGGGCGTCTGCTTAATGGCCCCGACGAACAGGCTAAGCGCCTTAAGCACCTCCGTCTCCGTTACGGCGGACGCGTCCGATGCCGCGGTGACGCGGCCTGCCCTGTCGTATGTGTCCGTCTCTTCGCCGAGCCTCATCGTGGCGGAGTATCTTTTTTCCCCTGAATCAAGAAACCTTGCGAATCCCGTGGCCTTGTTTACGACGATAGGAAGCACACCCGTCGCAATCGGGTCAAGTGAGCCCAAGTGCCCGACCTTCCTTGCCGAAAGGCTCCTCTTCATTGAGGCCACGACATCGTGGGATGTCCAGAGCTCCGGTTTGTCAGCAATAATCACGCCGTCCATTAATAGCCCTGTTGCCCCTCCTCATCTCCTGTTTTATCGCGTCTATCACGGACGAACTCACCTCGTCAAGCGTGCCTTTAACATTAAACCCGGCCGCGTTGTGGTGTCCGCCGCCGCCGAAAGAGCTCGCCACCCGTGAAACGTCAACATCGCCAGTTGACCTTAGGCTTACCTTGCATTCATGATTCGCGCATTCCCTCAGCAAGACCCCCACCTCAACGCCCTCTATGCCCCTTGCGTAGTTTACGAATCCGTCGGCCGTGTCCTTGTCCGCGCCCGCGTTATTAAGCATGTCAAGGCTTACGATGACAGAGGCGATCTTGCCTCCAGAAGCGCCGTCGCCCGCCTGCACGATCTCAAGGGTTGAGAGCACCATGCCGAGGAGCTTGAATTTTTTAGCGGGGTAGTTTTCATATACGCGCCTTGACACCTCCCACGGGTCCGCCCCAAGCCTTACAAGCTCTCCGGCCTTCGCAAACGCCCCGGGGGTTGAGGATGAATATCTGAAAGAGCCCGTGTCCGTGTGTATCGCGACATAGAGGTTCACGGCCATATCCTTCGTGATTTTTATTCCGGCCTCAACGCACAGGTCGTAGACAAGCTCTCCCGCGGCGCTCGCGTCGTCCACGACTACGTTTATGTCGCCGAAACAGTCGTTTGTCGCATGGTGGTCAATGTTTATGACAATGCCCGGATTCCTGAGATTCATGAATCCCTTGCCGAGCCTCTCCTTTTGGCCGCAGTCAACCGCAAAGGTCGCGTCAAACCCCCTCTGCCCCGAAAGGTCGTGCACCACGGTATCCGCGCCGGGGAGAAATCCGAAGACATCCGGCACGGGGTCTTCAAGAAACGCAACCACCTCCTTGCCGGTTGACCTCAAGGCAAGCGCAAGGCCCAATAAAGACCCAACCGCGTCGCCTTCGGGGTTCACATGGGACACGACAAGGAACCTCTTGCCTTTTTTAATCTCCTCTATGACGGCGGAAAATTTCTTTACCATTTTTTTCTTTATTAAAAATCCTTTCCTGCGCCTTTGCGTCTTAGGCGCTAAGGGTTCCCCTTTATATCGCGGATGAGCCTCTCTATGCGCTCGGAGTATTCAATGGAGTCGTCAAACAAGAACTCTACCGCCGGGATGCGCCTTAGCTTAAGCCTCTTCGCAAGGTTTCTCCGTATGTAGCTTCCGGCGCTCTGAAGCCCGAGCCTGCTTTTCTCCCTTTCCTCGGCTGTTCCGAAATGGCTGAAAAAGACCCGCGCCTCCTTAAGGTCCTCGGTCAGCTTAACATGCGTGATTGTCACGAACCCGATCCGCGGGTCTTTTATCTCTCCATGCATTAGCATTGTGGCGATCTCCTCTTTTATAAGGTCCGCCACCCTGTCCTGCCTTTTATATGCCATCTTTACACCAAAAAAACAACCTTCCGAAAGAGTTTGCGTCAAGGGTTCAGCAGTTTATGAGCTCTATGCTGTGGTCAAGGAGATCCGCCAGATGCAGGCCCTCTATGAAATCCAGAACCTTGTCAATCGTTGAATTTATGTGCGCCCTGTCCGTGCCTACAGCGCAGAATCCGATCGTGGCCTTCTGCCAGACATCGTTGTCTTGAACCTCGGCTATTGACACATTAAACCTGTTTTTAACCTTAGCCAATATGCCCTTTAAGACCTGTCTCTTGTCTTTAAGGGAACTGCCGTCATGTATAATTATGGTTACCCTGCAGACGCCTACGACCATTTTTAGCGCAATAAATCTCCACGCCGCGAGATATCTTAAAGGGGCGATCGTTTGTTAACCCGCGCGGCGGACGGGGACTTTTGAGCCTTCTGCTAAAGCCTTGCCGCCTCCTGCCTGACTGTATACATCTCTATTATGTCTCCGACCTTTATGTCGTTATACCCTTCTATGCTCATGCCGCACTCGTAACCGCTGTTTACCTCTTTTACGTCGTCTTTAAACCTCTTAAGGGAAGACAACCTGCCTTCGTATATGACGACGCTGTCCCTTATGAGCCTGACCTTTGCCCCTCTTTCGGCCTTTCCGTCAAGCACATAGCAACCGGCGATAATGCCGGCCTTGCTTATGCGGAACACGTCTCTTATCTCGGCCCTGCCTATAACCTCTTCCGTTACGACGGGGGCAAGCATCCCCTCCATTGCGTTCTTTATGTCGTCAACAAGGTTATAGATGATCGTATAGAGCCTTACATCTATGCTCTCTTTTTCCGCGAGCTGGGCGGCCTTTGCTTCCGGCCTGACGTTAAATCCTATTATGATCGCGTTTGATGCCGCCGCGAGCATGCAGTCTCCCTCGTTTATGCCCCCGACGCCGCTGTGTATCGTCTTTATCTTGACCGCGTCCGTAGACAGCTTTCCAAGGGATTCCTTTATCGCCTCAATCGAGCCCTGCACATCGGACTTGATTATGAGATTAAGCTCCTTTACCTCGCCCCTGCTTATCTTCTCGGAGAGGTCCGCGAGGCTTACCTTCGCCGTCTTAAGCCTGTCTTTATCAATGCTCTTTCTCTGCCTGATGGCGGATATCTGTCTTGCGGTCGCCTCGTCCTTCAGCACCACGAAGACATCGCCGGCCTCGGGAACCCCTGAGAGGCCGAGGATCTCAATGGGCATTGACGCGCCCGCCTCGGTGACCCGTTTGCCCCAGTCGTTAATCATGGCGCGCACCCTCCCGCTGTGCATGCCTGAGACGACCACGTCGCCGACCCTTAAAACCCCGTCCTGTATAAGGACCGTTGACACCGGCCCCCTGCCCTTGTCCAGCTTCGCCTCAACTATCACTCCCCTTGCGTGCGACTCCGGGTTCGCCTTCAGCTCCAGCACCTCTGACTGCAGGAGCACCATCTCAAGGAGCTCCTTTATGCGGATGCCCTTTTTCGCGGAGACCTCTACGAATATGGTCTCCCCCCCCCACTCCTCGGAGACAAGGCCGTAGCCGCTCAAGGCCTGTTTTATCCTGCCCGGGTCCGCGCCTGGAAGGTCTATCTTGTTGATCGCTACGATAATCGGAACATTTGCCGCCTTTGCGTGGTTTATGGCCTCTATCGTCTGAGGCATTACCCCGTCGTCCGCGGCTACGACGAGTATGACTATATCCGTAACCTTTGCGCCCCTTGCCCTCATTGCCGTAAACGCCTCATGGCCCGGGGTATCAAGGAATGTAACGTCGCCTTTTTCAAGGTGCACGTGGTACGCGCCTATGTGCTGCGTGATGCCGCCCGCCTCGCCGCTTACCACGTTTGTCTTTCTTATCGCGTCAAGAAGCGAGGTCTTTCCGTGGTCAACATGGCCCATCACGGTTACGACAGGGGGCCTGGACTTAAGCGCAACGCCGCCCTCAACCGCCTCTGCCGGCCGCAGCAGGTCTTCCTCCTGCAAGGTGACATTCTCAACCTCGTATTCATAATCCTGCGCGACAAGCGTTACCGCGTCCACATCAATAAACTGGTTGACGGTTGCCATTATGCCGAGTGACATGAGCTTCTTTATGATGTCCCCCGCCTTTACGCCAAGCCTCTGGGAGAGGTCCCCGACGCTTATCGCGTCTGAGATCCTTACAACCCTTTTCTGGGCCTTCGGCGTTGTTATCTCGGTCTTCTTAAGCGGCCTTAGCTGCGACTGCGCCTGCACCGACCTTGACTTCTGCTCCTTTGCCTGATAACCCCTTCCTTTTTTTTGGGGCGGCCTGGTAAAGAACTTCTTAAGCTCGGTCTCCTTCTGGAATATCTTAACCTCTTTTTTAGCTATCGCCGGTTTTTCCTCTACAACGACCTTGCCTTCAACGGCCAACGGCATCTCCTCTGCCGGCTTCTCCTTAACCTCTGCCTCAGGCAACGCCTCCGATGCAGGTATGGCTGGAACGGCCTGCTCTTCAACGGCCTCCTCCATCAAGTCCGCCTCAGGGTGCGCGTCCTCTTTCTTCAGGGAAGCCTTTTTACCAGAGGACTTCTTCTCGCCTGCCGCCTTTGTCTTAGGCTTTTTCCCCCCTTCTTTATCCTCTTCAGGGGGCATCGCCGCAACCAACGGTTTTTCAGGCATCTCCACGGGAAGGCTTTCCGCCGCAACCGGGGCAGGGGCCTTTGCGGCCCGCCTTCTTATTACGGTTGCCTTTACCCGCTTCTCTTCAATTCCCTTTTTTTCTTCTTTTTTCTCTTCTGTCTTCATTTTTTGTCTTTATTTCTTTCCGCACCAGTCAAATGCCCGTATTATTGACTTATTAAAACGTCTTTTGCGGAGTCCAAGGCCGCCTTTATATATGCCGGGTCCGCCTCTTTTTTGAATGCCTTTGAGAAAAGCCCTTTTTTAGCGAGGGCGCCTATGACGCACCGCCTGCTTCTGCACAGATATACGCCCCTTCCGGGAAGCCTGTTGTTTAAATCCAGCATGGTCTTGCCGCCGTCTGAAACAAACCTTATTAACCCCTTTTTATGGCCCTTGAACCTGCAAAGCACGCAACTTCTCTCGGCAATGGTCTTTGCCATGGACGGATGGGCCTTTATCCTATGACTCGGTTTCGTCAGGAGGGGTTTCAACGGTTTCAACCTCTTTTTCCGGATCCAAAAATCCCTTGATCGCCCCGGCCTTTTCCAATTCCCTTCTAAATGACTCCTCGGGGGAAAGCCCTTCCCTGCCGGACTTTGCCTCGGTCTCCGTCTTTATGTCTATCTTCCATCCTGAAAGCTTTGCCGCGAGCCTTACATTCTGCCCCTTCTTGCCGATTGCAAGCGAGAGCTGGTCGTCCGGCACGATAACCTCCATTGAATGCTCTGCCTCGTCCACAACGGCCCTTGATATCTGCGCCGGCGACAATGTATTCTTGACGAATATCGCGTGGTCGTTGGACCAATGAACGATGTCAATCTTTTCCCCCCTGAGTTCCTGCACTACGGCCTGAACCCTTGACCCCTTGACGCCAACGCAGGCGCCGACCGGGTCCACGTCGGAGTTGTTTGAATATACCGCTATCTTGGCCCTGTCTCCGGGCTCCCTTGCCGCGCCCTTTATCTCAACTATGCCCTCGTATATCTCAGGCACCTCCATCTGGAACAGCTTCATGAGAAAGCTCGGATGGGTGCGCGACATTATTACCTGCGGGCCTTTCGCGTCGCTTTTTACCTCAAGTATTATGCCCCTTATCCTCTCGCCCTGCCTGTAGGACTCCCTCCTTACCTGCTCTTTCTTCGGGAGCATCGCCTCGGCCTTTCCGAGTTAAACTATCATGTCTCCCCGTTCAAACCTCTGCACAAGGCCGGTCACTATCTCGCCTTTTTTCGCGCTGTACTCGTTGAATATTATATTCCTTTCAGCCTCCCTGACCTTCTGGATGATTATCTGCTTGGCTGTCTGGGCGTCTATCCTGCCGAACTCCCTCGCGTCAATCTTAACCCCGATGCTGTCGTCAAGCTCCACCTCCGGGTCAAGCGCCAGCGCGTCCTTAAGGGATATCTCGGTATCCTGAATTTCCACCTTTTCCACAACCGTCTTGAAAAGAAACAGCTCTATCTCGCCCGCCTCTTCCTGATAATGCGCCTCAATGACCTTGCCGGCCCCGAACCTCTTTTCAGCGGCCTTAAGCATAGCCGTCTCAAGCGCCTCTATAAGAATGGATTTAGAGATCCCCTTGTCCTTTTCAACCTGCTCTATGATATGCGCAAGATTAACGTTCATCTACTGCCTCCGGATTTTTTAGTAATCATGACTGTTGATGCCCGGCAACTAAAACTCAAGCCTTGCCTTGTCTATGTTTTGAAGCTCTATCTCCCACTTCCTTGATTCGGTATCCGTTATAAGCACCTTGTCCGCTTCAACCCCGTCAATTATCGCGCTGAAATTCCTTCTGCCGTCTATCGGGGCCTTTGTCTTTATGTGCGCCTTCCTGCCGGCAAACCTCTTAAAATCCTTTTCAGTCTTAAGCGCCCTGTCAAGCCCGGGGGATGACACCTCAAGGGTGTATGCCCCGGCTATTATATCCTCCACATCAAGGGCCGTGCTTAGTTCCCTGCTTACCCATTCGCAGTCTTCAAGGGTCACGCCGCCGGGTTTGTCAATATAGACCCTTAAGATTCTTCTGCCGTACTCAACCGCGCATAAGGCGTCAACAAACTCTATCCTGTGGCCGAGGAGCACCCCTTCCAGAAGCTCCTTAACGCGGCCAACGACCATGTCCGGGGGCTTCAAGCATAACCTCCGTTCCGGCGAATATGAAAAAAAACACGCCTTAAACAAAAAAGTGGGCATCAGCCCACCTGCCCACTCTTTAAGACAAACTGTCTTAGATTAATAGCTAATTTAGCACACAAAAAAAACCATTGCAAGTATAAAATAAGTCCTTATATCCTTGCATTACGCGCGCCTGCGCCCTTGTTTAAAAGCATCGCCTGCTATACCTTGCGTGCCGGGAAATGCGGGACTCTGACAATGAGGTCGCGGATGCGCTTAGCCTTGTGCTCAAAAAAGACCCCCTTGTTGACGCTGGCGCAATAAGCATAAAGGCGAGGGACTGGTTGCTTGAGCTTGGAGGCAATGTAAAAAGCGGGGCTGAAAAGCAGGCCGCAGAACACGACGCGTGGTATGTCTGGGGCGTAAACCTGGTTATAAACAGGTTAAAGGCGCCAGGCGGAAAATAGCCTGAAACCCGGCCCCGACCTTACTTCTCCTCAACAATCCTTACCTTCATCTCAACCCTCTCGTTCGGCAGGTCCCTTGGGTTCCTCGGCAGGCTTACGATCTTATCGGCCGCGTCCATGCCCTTTGCGACCTCTCCAAAGACCGTATACTGCCTGTCAAGAAATGTTGAGTCCGCGACCACGATGAAGAACTGGGAGCCTGCGCTGTCGGGATGCCCGCCCCTTGCCATTGACAGGATGCCCCTCTTGTGCGATATGTCGTTGAATTCCGCCTTTATCGTGAAGGCAATTTGCTGGAGAAGGCTCAGATTGCAA
>JBBTGV010000009.1:0-20476 GCA_038041305.1 Deltaproteobacteria bacterium
GGGCGCCACGAGCACCTCAAGGTTGTATATCTCGTTAAACTCCGCCGCCTCTGTGTCGGCGGTGCCGGTCATTCCGGCAAGCTTCGCATACATCCTGAAATAGTTCTGAAAGGTGATCGTGGCAAGCGTCTGGTTCTCGTTTTCTATCTTTACCTTCTCCTTCGCCTCGACCGCCTGATGCAGCCCGTCGCTCCAGCGCCTTCCCGGCATGAGCCTTCCGGTGAACTCGTCAACTATGATGATCTGGTTGTCCTTGACCACGTAGTCCACATCCCTGTTAAACAGCACATGCGCCTTAAGGGCCTGATTAACGTGGTGGATCGTTTCAATGTTGTGCGGGTCGTAGAGGTTTCCGCATTTCAGAAGCCCCTCAATCTTTGTAATGCCGTCGTCCGTCAAGAGCACCTGCCTTGCCTTTTCATCAACCGTATAGTGCTCATCCTTTTTAATCCCGGGCATTATCCTGTCAATTGTATAATACTTGTCCGTTGACTCCTCGGTAGGCCCTGAGATTATAAGCGGGGTCCGGGCCTCGTCAATCAGTATTGAGTCCACCTCGTCAACGATGGCGAAGTGAAGATCCCTCTGGACGTATTCGTCAAGGGAGAACTTCATGTTGTCCCGCAGGTAGTCAAACCCGAATTCGTTGTTTGTGCCGTAGGTTATGTCCGCCAGATACGCCTGTTTGCGCGAAACCGGCCTTAAGTGCAAAAACGCGTCATTCGCGCCGGCGTATTCGGGGTCGTATATAAAGCTTTTATCGTGCTGTATTACCCCGACGCTTAGCCCAAGGGTGTGGTATATGGGCCCCATCCACCTCGCGTCCCTTCTTGCGAGGTAGTCGTTCACCGTCACAAGGTGGGCGCCTAAGCCGCTTAGGGCGTTTAAGTAGAGCGGCAGGGTCGCCACAAGCGTCTTGCCCTCGCCTGTCTTCATCTCCGCTATCTTGCCCTCATGGAGCACCACGCCGCCGATAAGCTGGACGTCAAAATGGCGCATCTTCAACTTCCGCAAAGACACCTCGCGCACCGCCGCGAACGCCTTAGGCAGGATCTCGTTCAGGTTCTTTCCTCCGGCGAGGGCCTCCTTGAACCTTAAGGTCTGCTCCTTAAACTCCTCATCCCTTAACGGCTTCATCTCCTGTTCGTGGGAATTTATCTCCTGAACAATGGGCTGAATCCTTTTAATCTCCCTGTCGTTCTTGCTTCCAAACACCTTTTTGAGAAGACCGTTAAGCATATGTTTTCGCCCTTAAATAAGACTGATATAATTTAATGGAAAATATTAACACAACTCGCCGGATAATTCCACACCATGAAAAAGCCAAATAAAAAAGCCCTGCGGAACATCTCCCGAGGGCTTTGCCGTATACGGATGCAAGGCCGCTTTTAGTTTAGTATGTATCTGTTCGGATTTACGTTTACGCCGTTTACGGAGACCTCGTAATGCAGATGCGGCCCGGTTGAATGGCCGGTGTTGCCCATGGCGGCTATCCTGTCGCCCCTTTTAACCCTCTGCCCGACCCTGACGAATGTCTCCGACAAATGCCCGTATGTCGTCTTTATGCCGTAGCCGTGGGATATGGAGACGAGCTTGCCGAGACCGGCCTCCCTGTTGACCTCAACGACAACCCCGGCCGCAGGGGTTATAACGACGGTACCGACGCGGTTTGCTATGTCCATGCCCTTGTGCATCTGCGGAAAGTTCGTAAAAGGCGAGATCCTCTGGCCGAATGTTGATGTCACCCATCCTTTGGCGGGCCATATTGAAGGCGTTGACGAAAGCATGGTTGACTGCCTTTGGAGTTCGTTCTGAAGCTCGTTAAAGCTCGCCTCCTGCTCGTCGGCCCTGCTCTTTAGGTCCCTGAGGTCAAGCCTCATCTCGTCTGAAAGCTCCGCCACCTTTGCCCCCGGGGTCGTGATGTAGCCCTCGTCCTCAGGCGAAGACCTTCCCCCGATGCCCATAACCTTTTCCTGAGCCTGCGCCTTAGGCTCGTCAATATTCGCGATTATCCTTAATTTTTTGTCAAAATTCACGAGCCTTGCAAGCTGGGTGTCCAGCTCCCTTATCCGGGAAGAAAAGCCCTGCAACTCTATCCTCTGCTCGGTATTTTCCTTTCTCAGGCCCGAGACCTCAGCCTCTATGCCCTTGAGCCCTACATAATCAATCACGACAAACGCAACAAGGAAAAAAAGGACTGCCGCGGCAACGCCTGAAAACCTCAAAACCCTTAAGGGCAGGTTTATCTGCCTCGGCCTTGATGCGTCGTTTGAAAGGATTACGATTGAATAGAATTTATTCTTCATTTTTATGTTATTGAGCGGCCTGTTTCATATTATTACGCGGCCTGTTCCGGGGAATTATACGGCTTGAGAACGGCCTGTTTTTGCCGGGACTGTTAAAAAAACAAAACTGGTGCATATGCGGTTCCATATCGTTCAAACATTAAAAACCGCATTCACCCTGGAGGGTCTTTAATTGACTATGACTCTTTAACACAAAAGAATCAAGCGTGTCAAGTAATTTCCGGCTTGGTCCGGAGGCGACGGCTGAGGGATTAGGCCCTGTCCTTACTGCTCAATATAGAGGATCATCTTGTCTTTTTCTATCTTTATGTAGCCCTCGTGGGCCATCTTCTTTAATGCCCTGCTTACGACCTCGCGGGACGACCCTATCATTGCGGCAATCTCCTCGTGCGTAATCCTGTCAACGGCAACGACGCCGGAGGCCGTGCCTTTTTTGCCCGCCATGCCGATCAGCGTGTGGGCGATCCTTCCGCACACGTCAAGGAGCGCAAGCCCGCCAATCTTGCGCGTGGCCTCCCGAAGCCTGCCCGTCAGATAAGCCAAAAACCTGATGTAGACCCTATGGTGCTTTGAGAGGTAATTAAGAAACGCCTGCTTGCCTATGACAAGGCAGTCAAGGTCCTCAATGGCCTCAACATTAGCGGACCTCGGCAGGTCGTCTATTATTGACATCTCTCCCACCATGTCGCCCTGCCTGAGGATTGAGAGGACTATCTCCCTTCCCTCCTCGCCGTAAAGCGTAACCTTCACCTTCCCTGAAATAATGAAAAAAACCTCTTCCCCGCTTTCACCCTCGCTTATTATCTGGGAGCCTGCGCTGAAGACCCGTCTTTCGCCTTTGCCTATCAGGTCCTTTATGTAAAAACCTTCAAGGGAGCTGAAAAGCGGATTGGACGAGAGCACCTGCTCAACCTGCCGGTCCGCCACGCTCAATTCCTTTTCCTTTCCCTGCATGTCCGCCATCGCCTCAGTCCCCGCTCGCGTCTATCTCTTCAATGAGAAGGCTCGGGCTTCCTACGGAGCCCATAAAGCGCGTGTCCGCCCCGCAGCATCTTACCCTTTTAAAGAGTTCAAGAAGGTTACCGGCAATCGCGATGCCCCGCACCGGATACGCGGCAACTCCGCCCTCCACCCAGAGTCCCTGCGCGCCGAGCGAGAAATCCCCGCTTACGGTATTTATCGTGTGCACGCCGAGCAGCTCCGTTACCATCAGCCCCTGCCCCATTGCCTTAAGCATTTCCTCAAGGCTTAAAGCGCCTTTCTCTATGTAGAGGTTTGTGGCTCCGACCGAGGGCACCCCCCTGTATCCTGAGCGCATTGCATTGCCCGTTGAGGCCTTGCCGTCCCTTCTTGCCCAATACGCGTCGTAAAGATACCCCTTTAAAACCCCTCCGGAGAGAAGCTCTGTTTTTTTGCGCGGGCTGCCCTCGCCGTCGCGGCAAGATGTCGCCCAGCCGCCTTTTAAAATCCCGTCATCCCATATATTAAGGGCCTCGGAGGAGACCGCGGCGCCAATTTTTCCCGCAAGCATTGATTTGCCTTTTGAGACATTGTCAAAAAGAAACGAGCTTGAAAGCGCCTCAACAAGCTCTATCGCGACGGTATTTTCAATGACGGCGGGGCATCTTATCGTCTTTATCTTCCTTGCCCCCAACATCCGGAGCGCGTTTGACGCCGCCCTTTGTCCCACGTCCCCCGGGGTTATCGCGTCCCTTAAGTGCGCCGTCTCCATGTCCCATCCCATCTGGGACTCTGCCCCGTGCTCGGCAACCGCGGTCACGCTGCCTGAGAAGAACGTGGCGGAGCTTTTCGCGTCCATCCCGCTTGAATTAACAACGCGGGAGAAAACCCTTGATTCCTGATACATGGCCTTTCTTACCCTTTTTATCTTCGGGTCTTTCGCCCTTGCCGCATCCTCTATCTCAAGGGCTGTCTTAAGAAGCCTCTGCTTTGGGGCATCGTAGAACGCGCCGTCGTATATGCCGAGGTCTTGCGGAAAATCGGGTTCGGCGCCTTTTTCGGGGAAACCCAAAAACCCGTCCTCCGAGGCCTCCACGCTCGCCGCGATGGTGTTGTCCGCAAGCCGCCTTAGCGCGTCCACCGAGAGGGCGCTTGAGAACCCGAAGCCGAGCCTGTTGCCGGATATTATCCGGAGCCCGATGCCGGAGCCTGAACGCACCTTAAAGGAATCAATCGTCTTTTCCTTTGCCTCAACGGTTACGCCCTCGTCCTCAGAATAAAATATCTCATAGGCCGTAACCCTGCCACCTATCGCCTTTTTAAGCGCATCTATGGCGTATTCGGGTTCGGCCTTATCCTTCAACGCGGTCCCCATCATCTCTCCTTTTATTTTATGCCTTGTCTTATGCCGCCTTGCAACGCGAAAACCGCCCGATTACTTAAGCTCAATTATGACCGCCGTCTCATCGCAGTTCGGAAACTTAAGGCACTTTATGCAGTCGCCCCAGATCTTTTGCGGCAGGTCGTCTTTTTTTATTGTCCTGAAGTTCAGCCTCTGGAAAAATTCAACCTTATACGTCAGGGCAAAGACCTTCTTAAGCCCTATTGAGCGCGCCTCATTAAGGCACGCCTCAACAAGGCCTCTGCCAATGCCCTTGCCCGTATGCCCCTGCCTTACGCCAAGGGACCTTATCTCGCCTATGCCGTCGCCGTAGATTGAAAGCGCGGATATGCCGACGACCTCCCCCTTGTCCTCGTATACGAAGAAATCCCTGAGGCAGGAGTATATCTCGGTCAAAGGCCTCTTTAGCATAATCCCCTTTGAGGCAAACGCCTCAAGGATATCGTGGATCGCCTGCGCGTCGTTTAAAACCGCTTTTCTTACCAATGCCCTGTTTGTCAAAACCTCCGTAATTAATTTAATCCCGAGTTTTTTCCGCAAAAAATACGCCTTGAGCTATTATTGCCTCGCGGCCTTTAACGCAAGGCTCCTTGCGCTCTCCAATAGTTCTGCCGCGCCTTTTCTTACGGCGTCCGTCACCTTCATGCCGCCGAGCATCCCCGACAGGTGCTCAATCCTTTTCTCCCCGGTAAGCTCCATGACGTCGGTTATCGTCCTGCCCTGCGGCGTGGAGAGTTTATGCACGCAGAAATGCCTGTCCGCGAACGCGGCGACCTGCGGCAGGTGCGTGATGCAGATGACCTGATTCGTCAAGGAGGTCTTCTTAAGCTTAAGCCCGAGAACTGCGGCAGTTGCGCCCCCGACCCCGGCGTCTATCTCGTCAAAAACAAATGTCGGGACCCTGCCTGATGAGGTCAGGCTCTTTATTGCAAGCATGATCCTTGAGAGCTCCCCTCCTGATGCGATATCCTTAAGCGGATGGAGCGCCTCGCCGGGGTTTGTTGATATATAAAAGATGACCCTGTCGCTTCCGTCCTCTGTCAAGGCAAAAACATCCCCGTCCTTTATCGCATCAACCCTCGCATCAAAGACCGCGCCGTTTATCCCGAGGCCTTTTAGCTCAGCCTCTATAAGGCCTTTAATCGCCTGAGAGGCCATCTGCCTTTTTTTGGTAAGCTCTTTTGCGATTTCCTCTGCCTCATGCCTCAGGGCCTTGACATCCTTTGACTTTGCCTCAA
Organism: Deltaproteobacteria bacterium; assembly: GCA_038041305.1. Classification (GTDB taxonomy): domain Bacteria; phylum Desulfobacterota; class GWC2-55-46; order GWC2-55-46; family GWC2-55-46; genus JBBTGV01. The sequence goes on from JBBTGV010000009.1 coordinate 5,907, forward strand.
TCCTTTCATCAATGCCCTCTATGCCCTGAAGCTCGGTCAGGGCGTCTTCGCCAATCCTGATTATATCTTCAATAGCGCCGCCGTATTTTTTCTTGAGCCTCGCAATCTCATTAAGCCTTTCCTCAACATGCTCAAGCCTTGCATTGTCCTCGTCAATGGATTCCCCGCGCATCCTTAAGGATGCCGATGCCTCCTCTATTGAGTAGAGTGCGGATTTCAGAGATTCAACAACCCCGGCAACGGCATTGTCAATAAGCGCGGCCTCTTTTAAAGGCCTTAAAACAGCGCCGAGCCTCTCTGTAACAGAGCCTGAGTCAGAATAAAGCGTAGCCTCCCCGCCAAGGAACGCCTCCCTCAACCTTCTGGCGTTCTTAAGCACCTCCCTTTCTTTTGCAAGCTCTGTATCCTCCCCGGCCCTAAGACCAGCGTCCTGTATCTCCTTAAGCCTGAAGCTTAAGTTTTCTTTCCTTGACTTGATCTCAGAGCTTGACTTCAAAAGCGCATCAAGCGAGAGCTTGTCTTTAATATATTTTTTCCAGGCCTCTCCCATCCCTGCCTTAACAACAGGATAATCCCCGAATGAGTCAAGAAGCCTTATATGCTCCTCAGGCCTTAGAAGCGTCTCATGCTCACCCTGGCTGCAGACATCTATAAGGAGGCGGCCCAATTCAGCAAGCGTTGAAAGGGTTGAGAGGCTTCCGTTGATGTATATCCTGTTTTTCCCGGCCCTTGAGACAATGCGCCTTATGATAAGCTCCTCACCAAAGGCTATGCCGGCCGTTGTAAGCGCATCCCTTATCGCGTCTGAGCCGGAGACTTGAAAAAGCGCCTGAACCTCTGCCTCGTCCGTGCCTGTCCTTATGGCCTCCATTGAAGCCCTGTCGCCGAGTATCAGGGCTATTGCGTCCATTATTATGGTTTTCCCTGCGCCCGTCTCGCCCGTGAATATGTTAAGCCCCTGCCCAAAAGAGATATTCAGGCTCTCTATTATCGCAAAATCCCTTATCCCAAGCTCAATGAGCATATCCCTCTGTGGGCCGCCGTCGACGCAGCCTTTTCATACCATGCGTTCTTCAAATTTTATCATAAACGAGGCGGGTCTAAGAATATAAATTAAAATTCTCCGCTATAAAGACCGAGAATTTTCATGGCAAGGGGTTGTCGCTTATATTCGCCCCATTCAGGACATATTGCTTGAGACGCCTAACATGCGCCTTCCGCCAATATCAATTCCTTTGAATAAAGGCGCATATTATCCGAATTGAATTCGTATTTAACATAGAGATTAGTTAGTGTATCACCGATTAGATTAGAGTCATCGTGGATTACCGCAGTTCCAGCGGCGCACCCCACTACATCGAAAAAGTCTATTATCAAGGAAGTGCCGAAAGAACCTGAGAATGGCGGTGAAGAAGAAGAAGAAAACACAGAGGATATTGGTGATGCCAACGTACAGCCTTAGTATTGATTGCCCTTGCAAATGAAAAACGTGCCACTTATTTACGAGCATGAACATAATTTGGCATAGCCGATATACCATCATGAGGTACATTCAGCTTGATACCGTGTTGGAGATATGATGACTGCTCGTACTCTTTTTCTGTTTTGAAAATTACATAGCCATTGTAGTCAAACAAAGCACCAGGGAATCGCTTAAGATGTTCGTACCATTTCCCATCTTCCCTGTAAAGAGCGTGACGTGCGCCAACTTTCCATAGCTCATTGAGGTACTTACCAGTAAGTTTACGCATTGGCATAACCTCCAATAATCATATCGTAATAAATATAATTCCTTTTAGCACAACCAGAGTATTCCTTCAAGTCTCTTTTCAAGGCTTGCAATCTCAGGAACAAACAGCCGCGGCTCAGTCAAAATCCTGCTTAAAGGATTAATGTCATTGGCCACGACATTCCTGTTCAGGATAGCGGCTTCTATGGCCGTAGTCCCTCTCCCTGAAAAAGGGTCGTATACCGTGTCGTTGGGTTTTGTTAACAGGTTGATAAAAAAGCGCGGGAGCTGAGGTTTGAAACACGCCCTGTATGCGACTTCATGAAGGCTGTTTGCCTGCCTTTGCTTTGGCGTCCAAAACTCATTGATGTATTTAGGATAGCTTCTGCCGTCTATATCCAGATATTCAACAACAGTGTTTTGACGTGAAAACTCAAACAGCCCACTTCCAAAAGCGAAAGCTGACAGATAGTCATGGATCGCGCCGTGTTTTTCCAAAACCTTGGACATAAGACGTTTTTTTGTGAGTAACTTAAAATTAATAAATTCCTAAGTCTGCAAATTGGTTTATAAAAGGCGTTTTCAGAAAATCACCCGTTTTTCTCGTCCTTCACCTCCCACATGAGCCTCTCCCTCAAGATGTCAAAATAGCCCTTGCCGTCGTATCTGACGAGATACACGCTTGAGGCAGACCTCTTGACCTGCACGATATCCCCCTGGTTTAACGGGATATCCACCTGACCGTCAAGGACAAGAGCCGTATTTCCGTGATGGGACATAAGCGCGACATCCACGGTCATCCAGTCCGGTATCACGACGGGCCTGTTCGTGAGGTTGAAAGGGCATATGGGCGCGACTATTATTGAATGTATGGTCGGATAAAGTATCGGGCCCGCCGCGGAAAGCGAATACGCGGTTGACCCGGTCGGGGTCGCCATTATAAGGCCGTCCGCCCTGTATGTCGTGACGTACTCCCTGTTTATGCGCGTCTCAAGCCTCACGAGCCTGCCGCTCTCGCCCTTGATGACGGCGTCGTTAAGCACATCATGCTCTGAGACGACCGTTCCATTCCTTAAGGTGGCTACGGAGAGCATCATCCGCTCCTCAAGGATTATGTCGTCCTTTAAAATACGCTCAAGAAGCAGGAACGCCTCATTAATCGTAATTGCCGTCAAAAACCCGAGCCCGCCCATGTTAACGCCGAGTATCGGCACCTTCCTTCCCTTGATAAGCCTTGCGGCCGAGAGCATTGTGCCGTCCCCGCCGAGCACGACTATAACATCAACAAGTTCGGGCATTTTTTCCAGAGGGGCCGCGGTTGAAGGCTTAACCTCCCCTGAAAGAGAACCCTCAACATAGACCTCCGCATTATTCCTTGCCGCCCACGCCGCAATCTCGGAGGCAAGCCCTATTGCCTTTGGATTGGTTTTCTTTACTACAAGCCCGAACTTTTTCAATTCGCCCTCTCCTGAATAAGCGCAATCCCTATTTGTGCGGCTCAATTATGACCTTAAGGGATTCGCCTCCCGCTGCCGTAAGGCCAAAACCCATTGCCGCGTCCTTTAGCGGAAGTCTGTGCGTTATCATGTCAAAAACCCTTACCCTGCCTGCGGCAAGGAGTTCAATGGCAACGGCGGTGTCCGCCGGCGGGGCCGCGTATGAATTGACGATTGAGACATTGTCCCTCCACAGGTCAAACAAAGGCACCGGGAATGTCTGGGCCGGCTCCGCGGGCGCAAACATGAGTATTGATGAACCCCTGCCCGCGCTCTTCAATGCCTGCTCAATCGCAGACTCCCTCGCGGCGCATAATACGACGACATCCGCGCCCCTGCCGAGACTGGCCTTGACCATTGCCGGCACGTCGTCTTTTGCGTTAAGCGTCAAGTCCGCGCCGGAGACCACGGCTGCTTTAAGCCTAAAGTCGTTTATATCCGTTGCTATGATGGGGCCTGCGCCGAGGGCCTTTGCGAGCCTTATCATAAGAAGCCCTGATATGCCGCTGCCTATAACGAGCACTGATTTCCCGGGCTCAAACCTTGCGGCCCTTAAGCCCCTTACAACGCATCCGAGGGGCTCGGCAAAGGTGGCCTCCTCAAGGCTTAGGCCGTCAGGCACCAAAAACACCCCCCTGTCAACATTAACGGAGGGGACCCTTAAGTATTCGGCGAAACCGCCGGGGTCAAAGTTTGTGGTCCTCAGCGTGTCGCATACCGAGAATTCCCCGCGAAGGCAATACCTGCACGTATTGCACGGGACATGGTGCGCGACCGTTACCCTCTGTCCGGGGCTGAATTTAGAGACCGCCTTCCCGACCTTCTCTATTGTTCCGGCAACCTCGTGTCCAAGCACAAGCGGGGCCTTTTTTATCCTGTACCACTCCATCACGTCGCTACCGCATATGCCGCTTGCGAGAACCTTAAGGAGCATCTCCGTATCCGCTATTTCAGGGGTCTTAACCTCCTCAATGCGGACATCTTTGTTGTTGTAGTAGACCGCCGCCTTCAAAAAATTCCCTCCCAAAATAGATTATCCGAAGTAACAGCCTCAGGCAAATGCCGGGGCCTTGTCCGCTGAAAGGGCTTTATAAAGCTCGTAGGCCTTGTCCGGGGTTAACCCGTTGTGCACGACCTCGCGCACCGCGCGTATCATTGCAACCGGGTTTTCCGACTGGAAGATGTTCCTGCCCATGTCAACCCCTGAAGCGCCCCTTGCAATGGCATTGTATGAAAGCTCAAGGGCGTCCTTCTCAGGGATCTTTTTACCCCCTGCGATAACCACCGGCACAGGGCATGATTTGACGACCTTCTCAAAGTCCTCGCAGTAATAGGTCTTTACGATGTGCGCGCCGATCTCGGCGGCGATCCTGCAGGCCAACCCAAGATACCGTGCATCCCTTGCCATGTCCTTGCCGACCGCGGTCACGGCAAGCACCGGGACCCCGTATTCCTCGCCCTCGTTCACAAGGTCCGCAAGGGCAAGAAGCGTTTTTCTCTCAAGCTGGGAGCCGACGAAGATTGAAAGCGCGATGCCTGAGACATTAAGCTTAAGCGCGTCCTTCATTGAAACCGTCGTCCCCTCGTCGGAAAGCTCCCCGAGTATGCTGGTGCCGCCGGAGACCCTGAGCACAATCGGCGTATCCGTGGCCGCGTCCACGCATGTCCTTAAGACCCCCCTTGTGAGCATAAGTGTGTCCGCGTGCTTAAGGAGCGGGGCAATCGTCTTCTTAGGGTCCTCAAGCCCGGTTGTGGGCCCGAGAAAATACCCGTGGTCAACGGCAAGCATCACTGTCCTGCCGGTAGCCGGCCTTATCACCTTTGAGATCCTGTTCTTCATTCCCCAGTCCATGTTCTTATCCTCCTTTTTTTATCCCATAACGGTGAAAACAGAAGAAAAGCATAACAATCTTAAGAATCTTCGTCAATTGATTTAATAAAGATTCGGCATTGGCGCGCTTTAAAGCAAAAAAGTTGTCCCAACCGCCTATTTATAGTATGATTTGCGGCATGCCGAGGATACTCAATAGATATATATTCAATGAACTTGCAGGGGTGTTTTTTTTAAGCATCCTCATACTTACCGGCACGGCGCTCTTAAGCAAAATCATCAAGATTATTGAGCTTCTGCTTACAAAGGGCCTTCCCTTTACGGTTGTCATGGCCTTTGTCGCTTCGCTCCTGCCCTCTTTCCTTATCTACACGATACCCGTGGCGCTCCTTGTCGCAGTGCTTGTGTGTTTTACGAGACTGAGCTCTGACAGCGAGATAATCGCGATGAAGGCCTCCGGCATCGGGCTTCTTAACATCATGCGCCCTGTCATGGCGCTTTCAGTGATTGCCTTTGCCTTCTCTCTTTCCATATTTTTATACGTCTTCCCGCTTGCGAACCTGAATCTGAAAAACATACTCTTTGAGGCCGCGCGAAAAAGCCTCGTCTCAAGCATTGAGGAGGGCGTGTTCTACGACAAATTCAAGGGCGCCGTCCTTTACGTTGAGCACATAGAGCCCGGCTCGGACATCCTTAACGGGGTCTTCATCTCCGAGGAGCTGAAAAACGGAGAGGGCAATGTCTTTCTCGCGAAAAGCGCGAGGTTTGAGGCTTCAGACAGCGCAACGGCGATTAGCTTAAGGCTTTTTGACGGGACGCTTCACAGAAAGGCCGTTGACGAAGGGTTCTACCATGCCGCGGATTTTTCAAGCTATACCGTTGAGCTTAATCCGCCTCAGGCGTCTTCCCTTGGCAACTCCCGGTCAAACAGGGAGCTTTTCGCGGACGGCCTTCTGGCAAAGGCGCGCGCGATTGAGGCGCAGGGCAAAGACCCCTCCCCTGTCATGATAGACCTGCACAAGAGGTTCGCGCTGCCAGCGTCCGTGTTCATATTCGCCCTTATAGGCGTGCCGCTCGGCATCCAGAAGGTGCGCTCCGCGAGGCTTACCGGGTTTTCAATCGCGCTTTTCGTGGCGCTCGCTTACTACGTCTCATCAACCGCGCTTGAGTCGCTCGGCGAGACGGGCATCCTTAACCCGATCCTTTCAGCATGGGGCTCTGACATCATATTCCTTGTTGGAGGGGTTTTTGCGTTCTACGGGGCGGCAAGGGAGCCTCAAAAAGGCATATCCTCATTATTTGCGACCCGCCCAAGGGCATCTTAAAAAATGAAGACCATTGAAAGATACATATTAAGGGAATTTCTAAAGATATTCGCGTTGTCCGTATCAGGGCTCGTGCTGGTTTTCCTGATTGTGGATGTCTTTGAAAACATGGACACCCTCATAAAACACGGGGTCCCCCTTTCAGCGGGCATTCTTTATTTCGCTTACAAGCTCCCCTACATATTAACGCAGGTCTGCCCCGTCGCAACGCTCCTCTCCACCATTATATCACTGGGGATTCTTTCGAGGCACAATGAACTCGTGGCCATGAAGTCCTGCGGCATAAAGCTCTTTAACATAATATCCCCGATACTCGTCTCAGGGCTCTTCATAAGCGTCTCATCCGTTGCCATAGGCGAATACATCACGCCTCCGGCCATGAAAGGCGCGGATGTGCTTGCCGCAAGGTGGTTCGGGTTAAAGGGAAGTTCTACGGGCGCAAACGGCGTATGGATTAAGACAAAGGACGGGATACTTAACCTTAAGGAGGCTGACCTTAAAAAAGGCGAGCTTAACGGCATAACGCTTTACGGGCTTCAAAGGCCTTTTAGGGTGAAAGAACGGCTTGAAGCGAAAAAGGCAGTCTGGCGGGATAACGCATGGGTCGCAAGGGAGGCCACTGTCTGGAGGTTTTCCGGGCAGGAAGGCGTTACAATGGAGGCCGCGGGCGAGGCCATTATAAACGGGTTGCCCGGGCCCGAAGATTTTTCAGGGGCCGAGAACATTCAGAAGAACATGTCCATGGGGGAGCTTAAAAAATATATTGACGGCCTTGAGGCGGACGGCCTTGATGCGGGAAGATACTACGTTGATCTGTATTCAAGGGTCACGTTCCCGACGATAAACTTTATAATGGTGCTTATCGGCATCCCGTTCGCCGTGGGAACTGGAAGAAAAAGCGGGCTCTACGGCTCCATAGGCATAGCCGTAATCATCGCGTTTTCCTACTGGCTTATATTCGCCGCGTCAAGGTCCCTGGGGCAAAACGGCGTCATACCGCCCATTGTCGCGGCGGCCTTCCCGGATGCGCTTTACCTCGCAATAGGCGTTCTTATGTTCGGGTATATAAGACAGTAGGCAGGGACTTCCTGAATCAGCCTTTTTTCACAACCCTTATTGAGACCTCGTCAAGCTGCCTTTGATCAACCGGCGAAGGCGCATCGCTTAAAAGGCAGGTCGCCTTCTGCGTCTTAGGGAATGCGATCACGTCCCTTATGGAGGATGAGCCTGTAAGTATCGCCATAATCCTGTCCAGCCCGAATGCCATGCCGCCGTGCGGCGGGGTGCCGAACTTAAGCGCGTCAAGCAGGAACCCGAAGCGCGCTACGGCCTCGTCCTCGGATATGCCAAGGGCCTTAAACACCCCCTGCTGGATGTCGGACCTGTGGATGCGGATGCTGCCGCCACCGATCTCAACCCCGTTCAAGACCATGTCATAGGCCTTTGCCCTGACCTTAAGCGGGTCTGATTCAATATTCTCAATATCCTCATCAACAGGCGAGGTGAAGGGATGATGGACGGCGGTGCACCGTTTTTCCTTCTCGTCATACTCAAACATGGGGAAATCAACGACCCATATAAAATTAAACTTATCCTTTGGTATGAGGCCGAGCCGGGACGCGATATGGAGCCGGAGCCTGCCGAGCACCGTATTCGCTGTCGCCCCCAAGTCGGCCGCGAAAAGAATAACGTCGCCTGCGGCCGCCCCTACGATTGAAGAGATCCCTAATCTCTCTTCCTCGCTTAAAAACTTTGCGATTGGCGAGGACCAGCCCTCCGCGGTAACCTTAACCCATGCAAGCCCCTTTGCCCCGAAACCCGCGGCGAACTCCGTCAGCTCGTCAAGGTCTTTTCTTGAGAAGTCCGCGCCCTTGACGCACAGCGCCTTGACGACGCCCTTGTTCTTCACCGCGTCGGAAAAGACCTTGAATCCGGAGTTGGCCGCGATGCCTGATATATCCTTAAGCTCAAGGCCGAACCTTGAATCAGGCGCGTCAAGGCCGAACCTGTCAATGGCCTCTTTGTATGTAATCCTCGGGAAGGGCCTTGGGATATCAATGCCCGAAATATTGAATATGGAGGCGACAAGCCCCTCCATCATATTCATCACATCCTCTGCCTCAACAAAACTCATCTCAACGTCAATCTGCGTGAACTCAGGCTGCCTGTCCGCCCTCAGGTCTTCGTCCCTGAAGCATTTAACTATCTGAAAATACCTGTCAAAGCCGGATATCATGAGTATCTGCTTAAAGAGCTGCGGGGACTGCGGGAGCGCGAAGAAGCTTCCGGGGCTGAGCCTTGAGGGCACGAGGAAGTCCCGCGCGCCTTCCGGGGTGCTTTTCGTGAGCACGGGGGTTTCTATCTCCATAAAACCGTTCTCCGACAAATATCGACGCACCTCCATAGCGACCCTGTGCCTTAGCATGAGCTTTTTCTGAAGCCCGGGCCGCCTTAAGTCAAGGTACCTGTATTTAAGCCTTACCTCCTCCGCCACATCCGTCTCATCCTCCAATACGAACGGAAGCTCTTTGCAGTCGTTAAGTATCTTCAACTCGTCAATAATCACCTCTATCCCGCCTGTCTTAAGGTTCGGGTTTTCCGTGCCCGCGGGCCTTTTGGAAATAACGCCTTTCGCCGCAACCACGAACTCGCTTCTCAATGTGTGCGCCTTGGCGTGGACAACGCTGTTGTGTCCGGGGTTGAACACAAGCTGAACTATGCCGGTCCTGTCCCTCAAGTCAACGAATATCAGCCCGCCGTGATCTCTCCTCCTTTGCACCCAGCCGGCGAGCCTGACGCCCTGCCCTAAGTGTTGCTCGCCGACATCGCCGCAGCAATGGCTCCTTTGAAATCCTCTTAGTCCCTCAAGGCCTTTTGTGTCCGCTGTCAAGACAACCTCCTTAAAGACGCTTAAATAGTCTGAGCTTTATATCATAAACAGGACATTCTTTGCAATTCATTCAATAGAAGATTCGTCTTCCTGCCAACACGCACCTTTAAGCGTTCATTTTTTTTACAGTTCATAAAAACACATAACTATCTGTTTTTTATATATTTTTGTGTATTCAAAGCATCCTGATAATATAAAAAATGTAAAATCTTTTGACAGAAACGAATTGGTTTTTATCTTGTCAATAAAAAAATATCCTTTAAAATAAGATACTTGCGGTGTTGGCACGAAACATGCGTAATCAATATGCAACTACACATACTATATCAAAAAGCATATAAAAAGGAGGCAACGAATGAAGAGAAAAATACTTGGAATCATCGGAGCGGTCGCACTTGGGCTCGCGTGCACCGCAACGGCAAACGCCACAGCCCTGCTTGAGGTTGAAGGCAACGACTCGTTTGCAACGGCCCAGAGCTTAAACGGATATTTTTCGCCTGCCGCTGACCCTGACATATTCGGGTCACTGCCTACGGCAAGCGTGAGCGGATTAAACTCAAGCGCGTCGGATGTTGACTACTATTCATTTTCTGTGGTCGCCGCGGGGATCGGATACTTTGACATTGACTACGGCATGTATGACGTTGACACGACACTAAGCCTCTTTGACTCAGGGTATAACCTGCTTGCCTATGTTGACGACTCATGGCCGGAAGACCCGGGTACCGCGCATCCATACGACTCATTCCTCGGCACATACACCTTTACCTCAGGGGGCCTATACTATATCGCTGTTACGGATTATGCGAACTTTCCATTGGCAACCGGGAGTTATGTGAGCGGTCTTACGTCCCCGGGCGGCGCCTTTGGCGGGAATGCGTTCGCCGGCGACTCAGGGGCAACGTCCGTTAACAACACATCGGGCGGTTTTACTTTGTGGGGAGGCGATTATACGCTTCATGCGAGCATTGAAAACCCGGGCGCTCAGGTGCCGGAGCCTTCAACGCTTCTCCTCCTCGGAGGAGGCTTTGCCGGGCTTCTCTTCGCAAAAAGGCTAAGGAAGAAATAACAACAGACCGTAAGGCATAAGGAAATAAGCCCGCCATTATTATGGCGGGCTTATTTATTGTCTAAAACATACGCACAAAATCTCGTTTACGCGTTTTTCTTGTCTTGTTCATACATCTGCCTTGCCTTTTCAACAACCTTTCTCTTGGCAATCTTAATCAACAGATATACCGCGAGAAGTATCAGTATGGTCTTCATTGAGCGGCCTCTTTGTCGTCCCGCAATATTCTTATACCGGCCTTGTCCTCCACCCTCTCCAGCAGTTCCGCAACGCTCAGGCCAAGACAGGGATGGATGAAGCCGGGAGAAAGCTCTGAAAGGGGCGCGAGGACAAACGCCCTTTCTTGAAGACGCGGGTGCGGGACCACGAGGTCTTTTTCGTTTATGACGCCCGCGCCGAAGAAAAGGATGTCCAGATCAATCACGCGCGGACCCCAGCGCCGGTTGATTGTCCTTCCGAACGAGGCCTCTATTTGCTTGAGCCTTAAAAGAAGGTCATGCGGGGAAAGGGCTGTTTTTATCTCAACAACGCAGTTTATGAAAAGGCCCTGTTCTCGGTCGCCCCACGGCTCTGTCTCGTAAAACGAGCTTATGTCGGCGATGGAGATCTCTAAGGGATTTTCGCCAAGGCCCTCAATTGCGCGCCTTATGTTTAAAACCCTTTCACCGAGGTTTGAACCGATTGATATAAAGACCTTGTCACGCATCATGATAATGATAGACTTATGCAACGAGCAACCTTGACGAATGAATCATATTGGATTAAGCGAACAGCGGGTTTTTTCCTAAAACTCAAGCTTAAGCGCCTTAAGCCTCTTTTTCATCTCCTCCGCGACCCTGTATTCCTCTGCCGTATCTTTTGCCGAGAATGTGGCGGAAAACCTCAGATAATGGCCGGCATCGTCCCACGGGACAGTTGATATGTGGGCATGCCTGATGAGATGCTCCGAGACCTCTTCGGCGTTCCTGAAAATAACGGCCTTCTTGTTTGCGGACCTCGGGGCCTTTACATAGAGATAAAAAGAACCCTTCGGCATCTCGGCGGAGAACCCGCTTGCGACAAGCGCGTCCACCATGAGCTTAAGCCTTCTTTTGTATTTCTGGGAAATCTTCTCGGTAATCTCCGGGTGCTCAAGGGCATAGACGCCGGCCTTCTGTATCGCGATGAACTGGCCTGAATCATAGTTGTCCTTCACATGCGCGAAGGCCGCGATGACCTTTTCATTGCCCGCGAGGAACGCGAGCCTCCAGCCCGTCATGTTAAAGGCCTTTGAAAACGAATGTATCTCAACGCCCACGTCCTTTGCCCCGGGGACCATGAGAAAGCTTAACGGCCTGTTCTCATAGGAAAGGGCCGCGTACGCCGCATCGTGCACCACCACGATGCCGTGCCTTCTCGCAAAATCCACGACCTTGCCGAAGAACTCAACAGTGGCCACGGCGCCCGTGGGGTTGTTCGGATAATTAAGATAAAGAAGCTTCGCCCCCTTAAGCTCTTTGTCCGGTATCGCGTCAAGGTCTGGCAAAAACCCGTTTTCCTCGCAAAGCGGCAGGCATATAACCCTTCCGCCGAGCCACTCGGTGTGCGTGGCGATGACAGGGTATCCAGGCGTCGTCATGATGCACGCGTCCCCTTTGTCAATAAACGCATGCGGCAGCATTGCGAGCGCCGGCTTTGAGCCTATTGAATGGATTATCTCCCTCTGCGCGTCCAGCCCTGAAACCCCGTAGACCTTCTCCAGATACCTCTGGGCGGCCTCCTTAAGCTCGTATATGCCGTTGTCGGCATAGCCCCTGTTCTCAGGCTTCGCGCACTCAAGCTTTAGCGCCTCAACGACGAGTGGAAAGGCCATCTCGTCAGGCTCTCCAACCCCGAAGTCAAGAAGCTCTATTGAGGGATTTTTCTTCCGGGCCTCTGCCTTTGCCCTCTTTATCTTCTCGAACTTGTATATCTTCGTTGATTTGCCGAAGTCCGGCCCGCCTATCCTTTCGGCAAAAAGCCCCTGTATGTAGTCCCCTGACATTTGCCTATTCCCCCCCGCCCTTTACCGCCTTATCCGCCATTGCCTTTATCTTGAGCCTCAAGGCATTAATCTTTATGAATCCCTCCGCGTCCTTCTGGTTATAAACAGTATCCTCTTCAAATGTCGCAAACTGCGGGTGATAAAGCGAGGAGGCGGATTTTCTGCCCGCTACCGTAACACTACCCTTATAGAGCTTAACCCTCGCGATACCCGTTACGCAGGACGTCGCGTCGTCAATAAGCCTCTGCATGGCAAACCGTTCCGGCGAAAACCAGTACCCGTAATACACAAGCTCCGAATATCTCGTTATGAGGCTGTCCCTCAGGTGCATCAATTCCCTGTCCATGGTGATTGACTCAACCGCCCGCCTCGCAACATGCAGCACTGTCCCGCCCGGGGTCTCATAAACGCCCCTTGACTTCATGCCGACATACCTGCTTTCAACCATGTCAATGCGCCCGATGCCGTGCCCGCCGGCCGCCTTATTAAGGCGCTCCAGTAGCCCCGCCGGCGAATGTTTCTTTCCGTTTATTGAAATAGGGTCGCCTTTTTCAAACCCTATCTCAACATAAAGGGGCTTGTCCGGGGCCTTCTCAGGCGGCCTTGTCATCACATACATGTCTTCGGGCGGCTCTGCCCACGGGTCTTCAAGTATCCCGCCTTCAAAGCTTATGTGAAAGAGATTCGCATCCGAGCTGTAGGGCTTTGCCTTCGTGACAGGCACCGGGATGCCGTGAAGCCCCGCATACCTTACAAGGTCGGCCCTTCCCTTGAACGTCCACTCCCTCCAAGGGGCGATGACCTTTATATGAGGGTCAATTGAATAATAGGCGAGTTCAAAGCGCACCTGGTCATTGCCCTTGCCGGTTGCGCCGTGGGAAACCGCGTCGGCCCCGGTCTCCCTTACGACATCCATCTGCGCCTTTGCGATAAGCGGCCTCGCGATGGACGTCCCCAGGAGATACCCGCCCTCATAGCACGCGGAGGCCCTGAGCATCGGGAAGACGAAATCCAGCGCAAACTCCTCCCTTAGATCCCTTATAATAAGCCTTTTGGCGCCCGTGCCAAGCGCCTTTTTCTCAAGCCCCTTTAACTCGGCGCCCTGCCCTATGTCGGCTGAAAACGCGACCACCTCGCATCCGTATTCTTCTATGAGCCACTTCATTATTACGGACGTGTCAAGCCCGCCTGAATAGGCGAGCACGACCTTTTTTATGTCCCTTTTCATGAGCCTCCCCGATACCGCGTATTATTGCCCCGGGCCTTTGTGCAGCAGCCACTCAAGTATCGCCTTCTGCATGTGAAGCCTGTTTTCAGCCTGATCCCAGACAACGGAGTTCGGGCCCTCAAGCACGTCCTCTGATATTTCCTCTTCCCTGTGCGCGGGCAGACAGTGCATGACTATCGCGTCATTTTTCGCAAGGGAAAGTATCCGTGAATCTATCTGATATGCCCTGAACGCCTTTTTCCTTTTCAGGGCCTCTTTTTCATGCCCCATGCTCGCCCAGACGTCGGTATTGAGCACATCAGCGTCCTTTGCGGCATGTTTCGGGTCCTTTGAGAGCAGGATGTTTGACGCCTCGTCTTTAAGGACGTCTTCCATGATTTGCTTGTCCGGCATATACGCGCCAGGGCAGGCGAGCTTAAGCTTAAAGCCCAGTATGCAGGCCGCCTCAATCCACGAGTTCGCCATGTTGTTGCCGTCGCCTATCCAGCACGCCGTAAGGCCGTCGTATCCGCCCTTTTTCTCAACAATCGTAAGCATGTCGGAGAGCACCTGACACGGGTGATGGATGTCCGTTAGGCCGTTTATCACCGGCACGGTTGAATACCTTGCGTACTCCTCTATTACATCGTGTCCGAATGTCCTTATGACTATCGCGTCAACATACCTTGACATGACCCTTGCGGTATCCTTTATAGGCTCGCCCCTGCCGATCTGAGAATCCGCCTTGCTCATGAAAACAGTGTTGCCTCCGAGCTGATACATGGCGGCCTCAAACGAGACGCGCGTGCGCGTGGAGGATTTTTCAAAGATAAGGCCCAGCGTCTTGCCGAGGAAAGGGTTGTACGGTATGCCCTTTTTATGCCGCTGTTTAAGGCTTAATGCCCGCGCTATGAGGCCGTCTATTTCTTTTTTGGTGAGGTCCGATATTTTAAGCAGATTCATGGCTTCGCCCCTCTCAACACACCCTTCAGTATGCCGA
>JBBTGV010000010.1:0-9231 GCA_038041305.1 Deltaproteobacteria bacterium
TTTTGGAGGCGCTTGAGAGAAGCCAGCTGGCCGGCGAAAGGAGCGCCAAGGACGATTTTACGACAGCGGAGCTGAAGGCCCTGATAGACGACCTTAAGGCCAACGGCACGGTTTATCTGACAGTGCACGGCGGGGAAACACTCCTCAGAGACGACATAGGCGAGATCGTGCGGCACATTAAAAAAAGGGACATGTATGTAAACCTCATTACAAACGGCACGCTCGTAAAAAAAAGGATAAGCGAGATAAAAGACATAGACGGCGCGTGCGTAAGCCTTGACGGCAGGCAGGAAGGAAACGATTTGGTAAGGGGCTCGGGCGCGTTCAAGGCGGCCATGTCCGCGATTGATGTTTTTAAGGATGCGGGCATCCCGCTGAGGGTGCACGCGACACTTACTAAATACACCGGCAATGACATTAAATGGCTTGCCGGGCTTGCAATGGAAAAGGGATTTCATCTTGAGTTCAGCATCCTCTTCAAATCCACGCCTGACATAAAGTCCCTGATGCTTGACGAGGCCGGCACAACGGCCGCGTTAACGGAGATTATGGAGTTGAAGAAAAAAGGGCTTCCGATATTCACCTCATTCAACTCGCTTAAGCTTGCGCTTAACTGGCCTTACGGGTTTGAAAAAACGACCGTAAGAACGGATGAGCTTAAAAATGGGCTGAGGCCAATACCGTGCTGCTATTCAAGGCACAAATTTACGATTGACGCCGACGGCAGGGCGTTCCCGTGCTTCCCGCTTAACAAGGACTTCAATGCCCTTAATGTAAGGGCGGTTGGCGTTAAAAAGGCGTTTGAGCATGTTGTAAAAAACAACACATGCGTGCTTTGCCCCTACCTCACGCAGAACGACTGGAACCACATGATGACGCTTGGGCCTTCAATACTTCTTGAACAGGTTAGGCTTCAGCTTAAAGAGCTTTTTAAACACAAATAAAACAAATGATTACAAGATAAACATGCGAGTCTTTATCACGGGGATATCAAGGGGTCTTGGAAGGGCAATCGCTGAGGCCTGCCTTAATGCCGGTCACGATGTCTGGGGCATTTCAAGGAGCGCTCCAATGGGGCTTGACCAAAGGATCCGCCATACGAGGTGCGACTTGTGTTCAGAAAAAAATATCAAAGACGCATACTCGGAGGTCAAAAAAGCGGGCTTTGCGCCTGACATCATCGTTCTTAACGCGGCGCCGATAAAAGATGATTTTTCGGATGCCATTGACTTAAAAATATTTGAAGAATCGTTTAACGCCGGCGTGCTTGGCAATTTCAGGTTCCTTAACTTATTCCTCGTTGACATTATCGCCGCAAAAAAAGCAGCCGTGTTTTTAAACATCTCCTCCATTTCATCGTTTAGGGCGATATTAAGGCGTAAAATAGCCTATCCTGCGGCAAAGGCCGCCATTGACAAGGCCTTTGAATCCCTAAGGCTTCAGTCAAGCGCGAAAGGCGTAAAATTCGTTACGATAAACCTCGGCCCCCTGTCCGGGCTCAAAAAAACCCCCTTTTTAACCGCTACCTACGCGGATGCCGCTACAAAGGTGTTGCGTTTAGCCGAAAAAAAGGGGGGGCTAATCCCAAGAAGTTCGTTCTGTTATCCGTTAGTCCCGTCTTTTTTATATAAACTTGCCGGATTGATTCCAGATGCTGTTCTAAAAAAACTGTTGCAGGCCTTATAAAAGCCATACATGGAACCGCGTCTCTTTCTGAGAAACCTAAAAAACCGGAAGATTAAGGCCGTTGCATTGGTTGCCTTTCTTTCGCTTTATTTCATACTTTCCTGCTCCATTGCGCTTAAAAAATCCAATACCTTTGACGAGCCCGGCCACATACTCGCGGGCTATGCCTATCTTAAGGAAGGCATGGATTTTCTCGCAACCCTTGATCATCCGATTATGGGAAGGGTGCCCATGGCGTTTTTTCCGGCAATATTCCTTGACCTTGACTTTAATCCTGAGGTAAGGCCCCTCATGTCCGATGACTCGGATTTCTACCCGCACTCCCTTAAATTCCTGTTTGAAAACAAGGTGGATGGGCAAAGGATCCTTTTCCTGTCAAGGCTCGGCAACATCATGCTCGGCGTCGTGCTCGGCGTTTACGTGTTTTTATGGGGGGATCGGCTGTGGGGCGTTAAAGGTGCCGTGTTCTCGCTTTTCGCGTACTCGCTTTACCCGGACATACTCGCGCATTCGGGCATTTCAACGACCGATTTTCCGCTTGCGACATTCTTCTTCATAGCGGCATACTACCTCTGGAGGACGCTCAATGAAGGATTGAAAACCCGCCTTGTCGTCCTGGCTGGCGTATTCACCGGGCTCGGCCTTGCGACAAAGCATACCGCGATACTGCTCCTTGTTTTTTCAATACCGGTATTTATTTATAGTTTTAGGAGACAAAGGAAAAGCAATTTTTTTCTCAAGGCCGTGATCTTCGCCGCGTTTATATATCTTACAATCTGGGCCGTCTACGGGTTCAGATACTCATCCGAGAGCCTTTTTTACGAGGGCCTTTTGTGGGACCGGATCTCAGGGCCCTGGGTCGTTAATGTCTTTGCCGTCTTAAGGTCTTTAAAGGCGCTTCCTGAGGCGTATCTTTACTCGTTTGCCTCGGCCATAGCCAGCGCCGGCGCGGGCAGGGCGTCGTTCCTTATGGGCGAATACTCCATTGAGGGATGGTGGTATTACTTCATCGTGACCTTCCTCATCAAGACGCCTGTCCCGATAACCCTTTTCATGATTGCGGCCATCGCGTACTCTCTGAAGGAAAGGGCGTTGTTTTTCAAGACCGCGGCTCTTTTCGCGCCCGCGCTTATAATATTCATATTCGTATCCATGCAGACCGTAAACATCGGACACAGATATCTGCTCTCGGCGTATCCGTTTATTTTTGCGCTCATAGGCATGGTCCCGGGGATAAAGACCAAAAGCCTTACGACCGCGCGCATTGTGATCGCAGGATTTTCCCTGTGGTTCGTATACGGCGCGTTTTCAATCCACCCGCATGAGCTTGCGTATTTCAATGAATTCATCGGCGGGCCCGCAAACGGGTACAAATACCTTGTTGATTCAAACATTGATTGGGGTCAGGACCTGACGGGACTTAAGGAATATATGGATAAAAACAATATAAAGACCGTTAAGCTCGCTTACTTCGGGTTTTCCGACCCCTCTTACTACGGCATAGACTATGAATACCTGCCGAGCTATGCCATAAACGAGCCTAAAAACGCAAAACCAAGGATAGAGCTTGAAGGCTGGTTTGCGATAAGCGCAACAATGCTTCAGGGGGTTTATCTGATTGACAGGGATTTTTACAGGGTGTTCCGTGAATCAGAACCAGTTGAAAAGATAGGGTATTCCATCTTTATCTTTAGGCTCTAAGTTCCGCCTTGCCCTTGACCTTTTTTTGCTTCATATTATAATAGTAATATATGAAACCGTTGTCTTAAGAAAGAGGAGATTGCTTATGGGGATATTCATTGTAATCGGGGCGATTGCCTTGATAGCGGGCCTTTCGTTTTTAGCGGCTCCTCAAATGATGAAAAGGCTAAGCGAGACAAGCGCAAGGATTGTAACGAGCATTGACTCAACGGCCCTTTCGTACAGGACCGGGCTTGGCATATCGCTGATTATCGCAAGCCTTCTGTTTTTCTTTGTCGCGTACTACATCCGGATAAAAGGATAGCCGCCGCGTATGTATCGCCTCGCAACAGAGACGCTTAAGGGGCAGGAATGCGTTATGACAAGCAAGGGATGAAACACATCAACGAACCCGCGGGCAAACCTTCCCAGACGACAAATTCCGAGGCCGCATTTTCCCTCATAGAGCTTGTAATGGTCATTGCGCTCGTGGCGATCGTGGCCGCGGTCGCCGTGCCAGTTGTATTCAGAAGCTCAGGCACCATTAGCGCGGCGGCGGTCGCGAAAAAAATCCAGGACGACATAAGATACGCGCAGGCCCTCGCGATGCAGGGCTCAAACCTTGACACCCCGGATGCGACGAACCCCGCCTTTTACTACAGGATAAGGTTCAATGTAGCTGACGCGAACTGCCCGTACACGACCCAGTACACCATCGTAAGCGACGCCGACAACGACGGCGCGTGGGGCGAAAGCCCCCCCGACTCAACCGTCATTGAGAGCGCGAGAAACCCGTCGTCCGGGGACGCATACTTCTGCGTCCAGTTTGACAGCGGGGATTACGCCGGATTTTCAATCTCCACCACCTTCGGCGGCGCGATTGACTTTGACGACATGGGCATCCCTTCAGCGGCCGGGACCATAACGATAACCAAAGGCGGCGAGAGCGCCGTAATAGGCGTCACCCAAAACACGGGCAGGGTCTATCTGCAATGAGCATGGAACGCGGTTTTACGCTTATTGAAACGGTGATGGTCATCGTCATACTCGGCATAATAGGCGCCGGGGTGCTGTCTTATTTCACGGGGCTCGGCTCCGGCTCCGACAACGCGATAATGGCGCAGGCGACATTCCTTGCCGAGGAGCGGATTGAGGAGATTATCGCCGATAAAAAGGCAACCGGTTTCAACTCCATCGCCCTTGCGTATCCCACGCCTTCAACCGACCCGGCGTTTGCCCCGCCCTTTGACAGGTTTACCAGAGAGGTAGAGGTCTTCTGCGTTGACGAGGCGGACTTGAACGCGTCAAACGGGGACGCGACCGCAAGCTGCCCGACTTCCGATATCTCGGCGAAACGCATAAGGGTTATAGTCTCATGGAGCGGGGGCGCCGGATACGCTGGAGGCTCCGTTGATTTTACGGGCGTAATATCGGATCATTGAGGGGTTTTGTTCAAATGAACACGCGCGCACAGGCCGCAAAAGGTCTAACTCTGATAGAGGTCGTGATGGCCATCGTCGTGATGGCCATCGTCGGCACGGTAGCCTCAATGCTCCTGTATCAGGGCGCAAAGTCGTTTGAGCGGATGGATGTGCGGCAGGACCTCGCCTTACAGGGCAGACTCGGGCTTGAGAGGATGACAAAGGAATTGCGTCTTGTAAGATGCACCGCCGCGGGCAGTTCGTGCAGACCGTCAACCTCTGACATAGTATACCCGGCCGACCCCCTGCCGGCCTCCTCAACCGAGCTTAGGTTCGTTAATACGAGCAACGACGGCCTTGGATTAAGGCTCAACGCTGGCACCCTGCTCCTCAGACAGGGCTCCGGAGGCTCGGACCCTGAGGACATACTATCGGACAACGCGACAGGGCTTACGTTTACATTCCTTAAGCAGGACGGCACGGCCGCCTCGGCAATCGCCGATGTCTGGTTGATAAACGTCACCCTTACGCTTGAGGGCAAGGGCGACAGCGTCTCATTGAGGGCCAACATTCATCCAAGGGCTTTTTATTGATATTCCATGAAGTCATTTTCATTAAAAGACGCCGTGAAAAACCGCAAAAATAGCGCGGGCGCCTCGGTAACTGCGGTAATCGTCATACTCGGCCTTATCGTGATAATGGGCGTGGTGTTCGCGTCATTTCTTTCAACCGGCCTTGAGCAGAGCCTCGCCGAGGTCACCTCAATGCGCGCGCTTTACGCAGCCGAGGCAGGCATAGAGGCGGCAATCGGGCATCTGAAGCAGACCCCGGTGAGCTCCAACTGGGTATGGAACGCGGGCTACAGCGGGAAATCCATCGGAAGCGGCACGGTTGACTTAGAAGTCCTTGAGTATGAAATGCGTGACGGCGCCCTCGCCGCGGCCTACGCGTGCGAGGCGTTTGAGAGCCAGATAGACCCTGTTGCAATACCGCCGAGGACTGTCTTCATCACGCTCTTATGGGGCACTACGGCTGACTTAACCCTTGAGCTCTATAATGCGGACGTAACCGGAAGCTGCGCAAGCCCTCCTGGGGCAAACCTCATAGCAAGCTCCGCGACGACAAACAACCCCGAGACCATACGCTACAGGATTACGGACGCCCCGCCCGCGACCCTTACATACACCGCAAGGGTTACCGGCACTGCCGGCACCGCGTATAGTTTGAGGATCACTCATCCGGACGAGTCTTCCTTCAGCTCAGCCAACCAGTGCGGACAGCCGGACGGACCTCCGTTTGACGAATGTATGCGGGGGCTGATCGCCCTCGGAAAGGTCGGTGCCGCAAGAAGAGAGGTCTTTATGGGCGTTGAAAGATGATGTATAATGTCCTTAGCGTATTTTCATCCTTGCCTCAGGGAGGCTTTGGCGTGAGCCGCAAAACCCTTTTGTTTTTAAAGGCCGTGCTTTTCGCGGCGCTTATGATCCTTGTCCCTTCTCTTTCTTATGCCGCAAACACCTATACTGCCACAGTCGCCTCAGGCACTGATGTAACCATGCAGGACGCTGGCGCGACAATACCTATAACAATAACAAACACAAGCCCCTCAGGAAGCTCGTCAATAAGGGAAATTGAATTCTTGTTTGACCCCGCGAAATACTCAGTAAGCCTTTCAACGGTTGCGCCGACCGGCTGGTGCGTTGACAAGGTTGACAGCGCTGACGGACAAATAGTCTTCAGGCTCATTGACCCTACAAGCGGCAAGTGCGAAAAAAACGCAAACGGATACGAAATCGCGCCTGGCGCCGCGGTTACCTTTAACATAATCGCAACACCGGCAACGGCCGCGTCTGACGTCGCCAATGACACGGTCCTCGGCATAACCATAAAAACGCCCGGTTCGTTTACGAGGAGCGGGGGGCTCCCTGTATGGACAAGAAGGGCGCTTGAGGCCTCCATGACCGCAACCCCGTCCTCAACAGGCACAAGCGGTGTAATAACCCTTGAGATGCAGGTTACGAACAGGTCAAGCGGGGCCCAGTCAACCATAGGGACGACACCTTCGCCCCCGTCCGCGTCAAGCGGGATCGTGTCGTTTTTAAGCTCAACCGGCGGGCCTTTTTACGGCTCTACAATCCTTGCCACGGACATCACGGACACTGCCCTGACGATTAATGTGGCGTCAACATCGGGGTTCCCGGCAAGCGGCTCAATGCAAATAGACTCGGAAAAGATATTATACAGCGGGCTGACCGCTACCTCCTTCTCCGTAACTCAGAGGGGCTACGGGGGCACGACCTCGGCCTCGCACACGGCTAACGCGCTTGCATACGACCTTACGCCGTTCAGCCTTGCCGCAAGCGGAAGTTCAGGCGACACAAAGACGATCACATGGAAGTATCAGGCAAACGGGACAGGCACCGGGGAGGTATACTTCAGCGCAAGGGCCAACAACTCCGCGCTGACGGCCCAGTCAAGGCTTGCAAGTTCAAATGTCGTCGTTATAGGGAGTTTTACCGCAGAGATTGATGTGTCGCCGGCGAGCGTGGTGAGCGGCCAGCAGGTTACGGTTACAATGACTGCCACAAACAACGGCGGCTCCGCGCTCGTGGGCATAACCCCGACGCTCGCCGTATGCGCGGGCGGCGCGACGGAAACCCTTGCAGGAGGCCCAAGCCCCTCATCCGTATCCTCCCTCGCGGCAGGCGCATCAACCGTATTCAGCTGGACATACACTATCACCGGCAGTCCCGGAAACGCATTCTGCTTTACCGGAAGCGCGTCGGCGTCCGGCCCTCTTTATTCCAACACGGCAAGTTCAAACAGCGGCTCTGTCTCAAAATACTCAGGCACTGTGTCTCCGTCAACGATCGTAAGCGGCGTAGCGCCCCAGACATTCACATGGAGCGTTTACAACGGTGGCGCCTGCGCCCTTGAGCGCGTTGAGATAGAGATACCCCTTCAGGGCGGCTCCACATGGAATTATTCGTCCGCATCAGCCGCCGGATGGACAATCTCATTGAAAAACGGGCCTGACAGGGTCAGGTTCACGGACCCGAACAAATCAATCCTTTTCCCCGCCGGCGCTACAAGGTCGTTCAGCATAACCTTCTCCTCCACCGAGACCGTAACGGCGGACAAGGACGTATCGTTCCCTGTTACGGTAAGGGAGGCCAAGACAGGCGGGCTTTGCAACAGCGGCATAGAGACGTCCTTTGGCACGGACGTGACCGTAACGGCCAATTCCCTAAGCCTCTCGCACGCGCCTGCAAGCGGGGTGTATGCCGACGGAAGCTCGTACTACACGTTTACCGCAACACTCCTTTCCGGCGTAACACCCCTTGCCGGCAAGACAATAAACTTTACAACGACAAACGGCACATTAAGCGCGTCATACGCAGTGACGGATTCAAACGGACAGGCAACACTAACACTAACGGCCCCGTTTAGCGAGACTGTTGACATAAGCTCAACCGTTACTGCAACATACCTGAGTTCAACCGCATCGGATGCCGTTATTTTCCTTAAATGGACGAAGCCCAACATTGAGTACTGGGGCGGTCTTGTTGCATACGATTCAACATGCACAACCCTCGCGCCTTCCATAGACTGCGGCGCGTCGTACTGCTTTAAGCTCAACGCGAAAAACACAAGCTCCACCTCGTCCATGACGCTTCAAACCAATAGCTACTTCTCGTTCAACGACTCTTCCGCGGGCGGGACAAGCGAGTTCAAGGCCTACCTTGACTCATCGGGGACCATAACGCCGGGGGGAACTTCTGTTTTAACCTTTTCATCGCCGACCTCCTCGGGCGGGGGAGGCGGGGTTACTGTTGACTCCAACTTTACGGCAGGCTCATATCTTCCAACCGCCAATACCAGCCCGCCTCCGGCCAGCGGCCTTTATTTCACGGACAACGGCTCAAACGCGCAGTACAGGAGCGTTACCGATACCGTTACAATAGCCGGCTCGTGCGGCGCGACAAGGGTGAACGTGATAGAGTGGTTTGAGCTGCGGTAGAAAAGGCATTCCAGTGAAGTCCGCGAAGGCCCCTGACCAATAAAACCCTTCAGCTTTAAGGCAAAAAACCCGATGACATATAAAAGAAGTCATTGACTTCATGGGGATAAATCGCTAAACTGTAGAAAAATAAATCCATATATATACTTATTTTTACTTTTAAATGGCGCAAAACAAACGTGAGGGGCCATGAAGACAGCGCAGATACTTGAAAAAACAGGTATACCGAGACACAAGCTCTACTATCTTGAGCAAAAGGGCTATATAAGGCCGAAGAGGGTGCCTGCCGGGGACCTTGAATCAAGGGAATACTCAAAGGGCGATCTGGCGATGGTGGGCCAGCTCTGGAAATATCTTAAGATGGGCTTTAAGCACAAGGCGGCGTTCCAGAAGGCAAAAGACGCGCTTAAGGGCGGCAAAAAG
>JBBTGV010000011.1:0-27456 GCA_038041305.1 Deltaproteobacteria bacterium
TCGCTGGGAGGACCCGTGAATCTTCCTGCCATGATTTATTGCTTTGATAGCATAAAATAGGGGCACCGGGGAGGCTCACAAATGTCGCTTTAATCGTTTTCATGTATGGAATAGTCCCCTCGCCCATGCGCTCCAGCTGTGGCTTCTGTAACGGCGATAGGTCTGACATTTGCCGCACCATTCTTCACCGTCAAGCACTTCCCTTAACGGCCCGTTACATTCATCGCGCCCTGTGGTAGGCCAGCGTCTCCGACGCTATCCGTTTAAATATTTTCGGCGCCTCTCTGTTTACATATTCCTCAGCCCAGTCGTAGAAAGGGAACCTGGGTGTGTATTTAGGCTTTTTCTTTGTAAAGATCAACAGGGGTATCAGTCCGTGCCCGGGGGTCCTCTCCCACATACCTAAGGAATATTTGCTTCCTGAAGCGGCCTTTTTGTATTTCTCTATCGCCTGCAAGAAATCATGGACAGAGGTCGGATTGTTGAATATGGCTCTTGGGTTCACGCCCGGACGGCCGATAAAAACATTGTGCGCGCCGGGCCGCTTCCTCGAGAGCGCGGACCGGTTCAAGGCATACCCCACCCCGAAGGACGGGGCCAAGGACTGTGCCGCGGACATGATCTTTCCCATCATGGGGCCGGAGATATTCCCATAACGGTCCAGCCTGAGTTCCCTCCTCGGCACCGCGTAGTATCCCTCCGGCAGAAGCCCCTTATGTTTGAGGGCACGTTCAAACCGTTTAAGTCTCCGCCCCCCGCCGTGTACTTCAGGCCAGAGGTATTTGACGGCAGGCGTTCCCTTGGCCGCCTTATCCTTAACCCACACATGCGCGTTCAGGTTATTCACGGTCGCAGGCTTGACAGAAAGGCTACTGAGCGTCCATGGCGTGGGCCGGTCGAAGACCTCTGGCATTCTTCGTAAGGCGTAATCTTTATATCCCTTCGCCGTCGCGGTCAGCGTCATGGCCGTCATCTTCGGGATACGGTCCTTTATCAGGCTGCCAACCTCCGCCTGCAGTTCCTCAAGCCCTTCTATCTTTATCTTATACATGATACGTCCCTGCCTCTTTAAATGTGTCATGTCTGAGCCCTTCGCCCCACTTGTAAACATACATCTCCTTGCATCCTACGATCAGCCGAGAGACTATCCTTTTGTGTCCGTAATGCCGCGATATAATCTTCTTGAGTATCGCCGCAGGGTTCCCTCCAACCATGAACACCGGGTCTTTTTCGGAGCATAAAATATGCCAGCCGACTTCCGGTGCACCCTTGATGTCTAAAAAGCGCATTAAAACCCTCTCGCGGCTACCGGCAAGTGGATAACCGCAGCACGCGCATAGCGGCAAAGGCCTGCTCATCTTTGCCTGCCTTTCGCCTTTTTCACGGCTGCGTGCTCGTTAGACTCCTCCATTGAAGGCCTTTCGCACACGCAGTCCTCAGGCTCAAGCGCCTCTGCTATCTCCTTAGAGACCTTGCCCTTGAGTTCCTGTCCGAGGATCTGCTCTACAAGGGCGGCCTTAGGTTTCTTCTCGTCCACCTCTACGCCTAATTCTTTGGCGAGCCTTATGATATCCCCCTTGTTCTTAAAGCTCTGCGATTCCAGATACTCGCGGTCTATGCTGAAATTGCCCTTCACGTCAAGCCCGGCCGCTGGCGCCAACACAAGAAGTTCTTCCCCGGGCACAACCTCTAATATCCTTAATAGCGCGGCCGTTATTGCGCCGTTAAGATGCTCGTTCGGAAACGCCATTGAGAACGGCCCTGGCACATCCTCATAGCTCACCCGGTTGTCGTGTTCGCTTCTTTTTACAGGCACGCCCCGTATATCCAGATGTTCCCCGACATCGTTTTCGCACTTGTAGTATTTCTCTAAAGCGAGCCAGAGGATGAGCCTCTTCTGCGCCTCAACCGAGGCCTCTATCCTCGACGCAAGCTCTCTCAGCAAAAACCTGTCCCTACATTTTGCGGCTCGTTCTGCCCGGCGCATCTTCTCCAGCTCATCGTCCTGCCTGCTCTTGCCTGAGGATGAAGCCTCATCATCCGCGTCCTTGGTCTTCTGCTTACGCATCCTGTCAAGGCACTTCCTGTCCAGACAGATCTCGCCGAATACAAACACTTTGCCATGGTTGTAATGTTTTCGCTCAGTCAAATAAAAAGCGTGGTTTCCCGTGCACGCAACGCAGTCGGTCTTGTATTTCGGCGGTAAAAACGGGCCGCTGCCGTGTTCGTTTGCGTCTTTTTTGTTGGCGCAGATCCGCGCCGAGCTTTTCGCCCCGTAGGCGGTCAGCTTCTCAATCGTCTTTTCGTCCGTATAGGTCTTGAACCCTTCGGTCTGCTTCGTCTTGAGGAGGCCGAGCCAATGCGCCTTAATTTTGGTCTGAAAGCACTCCATGTCCGCGCACTCGTCCGTCTTGGACAGGTCAGGGAAAAGCACGGCTTGGTTTCTGCTCCTCGATTGGCAGGTCTCGCACTTTGCGGTGTCAAAGGCGGCATTTGAAAGATTTAGGGTGTAGTCGCCGAGCCGCCGCTTCGCTTCGGCCACGCTTAGGTCTTCGTCTGCTATCTCCTTTAAGAATTTCTTCTGGTCAGCGGCCCGCCTGAGCCTTGTGAAAAGAAGCGCATGCCCGAAGGAGAGCTCTCCTGACGCCACCTTGTCCTGCACGGTTTTGTCCAGTTCCGCGAGCCTCACCCTGCCGAGCACATAGGCTACGGAGTGGTCTATCTTCTCTGCCAGGGTCTCGGGCGTGTACCTGCCCATCTCAAGGAGCTTCTTGAATCCGTAGGCCTCGTCTATCGGGTTGGGGTCCTCTCTCTGGCTGTTCTCTATGACCTGAACCTCCAGGGCCTCCTCGTCGGACAGCGCCTTCACCATTGCCGGCATGTCCTTCAGCCCGGCTTCCCTTGCCGCGTGAAAGCGCCTGTGTCCCGCGACTATCTCATACTTGCCCTTGTGCCAGCCGTTAAGGGGCCTTACGAGTATTGGCTGGAGCACGCCCTTGGCCTTTATCGAGGCTGTCAGCTCCTCCAATGCCCCTGCGTCAAAAGACCTCCTGTAGTTGTTCTCCGACGGGACAAGGCTCTTAACCTCAATGGTCTCAAAGCTCATCTTTCTCCTCCTTTGATCTGGCGCCTTCTTCCGCACAAATGATCGCCATGACCGCGTAGTTGTGAAAGTCAAGGAGCGTGTCTCGCAGGGACTCGTCCCTGCACGCGGCCTCGCCGCCTGCCTTTGCGAGGGTTATGTAACGGTTGAGTTTATCCTTCATGCGAATCATTATGCCGAGGATGCCGTCCTCCTTGAACGAATCCCCGTAGTCCTTGTTTTTCCGCTTAAAGACCTCCGCGGCCTCAAACTGTATGTCCTTGAACCTGTCTATGGTGGTCATTCCCCCCCCTCTGTTAATGCAAACCGGCCGGCGATAAGTTCCGGCCGCCGAGGCTTAAAATATTCCCCGAGACGCTTGCCTTCGGGCCCGACAAAGTAAGATACGAATATCTCCTCAATGGTAGCCTTTGTGTTCATAGACCCTGTCCATTTCCTACAGGCTCATGCCTTATTCTCCAGCTTTTCGCCAGCCCATCTTAAAATCCTCTCCCGAGTAGGCTCGTCAAAGGGAGCTAAGGTTTTTGCGACAACCCTCACCGCGTCAAGATCATCGTCCTGTGACGCGGATGACGCTATCCTTTGTAAACGAAGTTCCTCCGTCGGGGCCGACTTAACGATGTTATCATCCGCACCACAAAGGCCTCCGTGATTCGCCTTCTTCTTCTGTTCGTCATTCCCGCGTAGGCGGGAATCCATGGTCTTTATTCCCTTCTTCGGTTTTTCTCCGACGCGGCCTGCGTATTTTTTCCGGGACCAGAGCCTCTGGTAGCACCTTTTACATATTTTTTTCTTTTTATTAAAGAAAGTAACCTCCGAAGCCTTAACCCCGCATTCCTTGCAACATGCCTCCGTCTCTCCATTCGGTAATAACAGTGTCTTCTCCTCCGTCTTACCTTCCTTGAGCGCTTTATTACCTCCTGCCTGCCCCCGCAATACTATTATCTCCTCCCTTGCGTGCGACACGCATTTGCCGTTGACCTTTGCCTCCGAAGAGCAATTAATGACGTCGCATGTGTAGTTCATCTCAACACCTCCATGTCTGAATCCCGATTGCGACCGCAAGCAGGCTGAACAGCCAAATTAACAGTAATGGTTGTAGCCCGTTAAAGATGCGCTCCGCCTTGTCTTCCAGCTCAGCCCAGTCAATCATCGGTTTCTCCCTTGCCTTTTCCGGCCGCCTTAAAAAGGGCAAGCTCAACCTGCGACTGTTGGGTTTCGTTGAGCGATAGGCTTTTGGATAGCTCAGCCGCCGCGCTCGTCAGATAATCTGTTGTTTCATTACTCAATACCGCTGTCGCCATTTTCTCCTCCTTTTTTTCTGCTTTTGTCATTCCAGCGCATTAAGCGGGAATCCAGCGTCCTTGTTTTTATCCCGTCATTCCTGCGTAGGCAGTAATCCGGAGTCTTAACGCTTACGCCTTTTTCCTTCTGCGGCTGCTGCTCCCTTGCGTCATACTGCCCTTTTCTATAAGCGTCTTCCTCGCGCCCCGCCGTGAATAACGCGCACAGCAGGAAGCCTACTGTGCCGCCGAAGCACAACGCAACAATCACAGCCATAACAGACCACCGCATTTAAAGCCTCCCTTCTTTTTTTAAAACCCCGGGCCGCGCCCCTTTCAGGGCGCGCCCCGGGGAGCAGCAGCCGCAGGAGGTGCGGCTACGTTTTATGCGCCGGAAACCGGCGCCTCCTTATCTCCGTCATTCCTGCGGCCTTTATGCGGGAATCCAGAGTCTTCGTCTTATAGTGTGTAAACAAACTCATCTGTTCTGACCGCATCTCCTTTAAAAGCCTCACAAGCTCCTTTGCCGTCATGTCCCCCGCAAAAAGCCTGTGCGCGATCGCCCTGTAATCGCCCGCCCTCTGCAAAGCCTGCCCTCCTCTTATATCAGAGCCCTTTTTAGCCTCTTTCTCACGATCTCTTTTATCGCCGACTCCGGTATCATCACCGGCCTCCCAGTAAGCGCCGTAATCCGCCTCCCCGATATCCAGTTGGACAGCGTCTTGACGCTTACGCCCAAGTATTTGGCCGCCTCGGCCTTTGTATATAGTCTTTCAAGTTCGCTCATTGTCCCACTCCGTCATTTCTGCGCAGGCAGGAGTCCAGCGTCTCTACCACTCCGTCTTTCCAGCTCACGCGGGAATCCAGGGTCTTTTTGCCTTCAAGAGACCTTCCTTATAACGCTCTTAAGGTCCTCAAGCTCATTGTGCCCTTTTTCAATGGCCCTCAAGATTTTGGTCCTGTCGGCTTCGCTTATCCTCCCGTCATCAAGGGCGCCTTTCGTGGCATGGACAAGCCCGCCGATCGCGGCCGCAACGTCAAGGGCCTCCTCCAACACGGATTTTCCAGGCGGCCTTTGCCTGCGCTCAGTTAGGGCCTGGTCTGTGTCGTCAACTATGAAGCTCAAGAATTCCGTGTCTTTTGTGGCGTTGTATAGCCTTGAAATGATGTCGGGCGGGCAGTAGCTTATGCCTTCAATGTAGTTGTAGAGGCTTGAGAGGGATTCCCCGATGGCTTGGGCGGCCCTTTTTGCGTCATGCTCTCCCGGGGAGACGAACTTTCTGTAAAGGAGATTCTGATAGCCTAAATGCTTAATCGGCATTGGGAAAAACCTCCGCTTATTTTCCTTTACGCTTTTTTAAGCCTCTGCTATACTTGCTTTTAAACGGACCGCCCGCTTTTGCTCCCCGCCAGGAGTCGCTTTCGGCGGGCGTCCGTCTTGAGCCTGGGCTGACTATTGAAGGGCATCATGGGGATGTCCCGCCCGGAGGCTCAAGTCGTTTAACTCTGTATGTCGGCTGTGTTTATGCTCAGTCCCCATGATGAGAGGATTATACTCAAAATGAGAATAAATGTCAAGGATTTTTTCTCAAAATGAGAAAAGAAGATTGTAAATATCCAATTTTAAAAGAAAATCTTCGTAAAATAATAGAAGAGCAATTTGGCGGAATTCCCAATCGGCTAAGAGATAAGCTTGGCATTAGCGGGGGGGCCTTTCAAAGATATGTAAAAGGGATTGGTCATCCAGGGGCAAAAACTTTACAAAAAATCCAAGAGGTAACTGGTTATTCTTCCAGTTGGCTCCTTTACGGCGAACCTGTGCCGTCGCCTCTGCCCGGCTGGCTCCTCACCGGCCTTGACACGGAGGAAGTAGAGGTCTATAATGAGGATGAGCGGGCGCAGTGCAAGAAGCTCCTGCGGATCCTGCGCACAAAGCAAGATAAGACCGTGTCCGCGATAAGGCAGAACATAGACGCCTTTCTTGACACCCCGGACAAAGACACGGCGGCAAAAAGCCCTTTGGGAAAAAAAGAAACAGCATAAGACAACACTGTATCGTCTATTGCCTTGAATGCCGGGAAGGGATATTGAGGATAGAAGAAGACGCCGCAATGTATGGCTCCTCATGCCCGATGTTGGAAGATATGGAAAAATGCCCGCTTTGTAAGGCATAAGGCAGGAAATGATGACGGATTTCTACCCTCAATTC
Organism: Deltaproteobacteria bacterium; assembly: GCA_038041305.1. Lineage (GTDB taxonomy): Bacteria > Desulfobacterota > GWC2-55-46 > GWC2-55-46 > GWC2-55-46 > JBBTGV01. The sequence goes on from JBBTGV010000011.1 coordinate 6,596, forward strand.
AAGTGGGCAGTGACTTGTTGTTTTAAAGAAACCCTCACCAGATGTTATTTTGTTCAAGGCGATACATTCTATGCCAACCCATCGGCCTACCTGCTGCCGTGGGACACGAGTAATTTGCGTTATAGTTTAACGATACTCATGCCTTGGAAATTTAAAGCAAAAAGGTTTGATGATAACTGGGGTCATTCGGCACGCGTAGTGCTCGTTGATCATTCAAACAACCAAGAGAAAAGATACATAAATACAACTCACGGCCGTATCTTCTCCCTCCTCTGGAAGGGTGACCTGACAGTTTTATGCCTTGTCGCTCCAGCACCGACTCCGCCTTTAGGACACAAATTCTTATTGGGCAATGTATAAGCGTATGATTAATCCTAATGATGGCATCGCAACAAAAAAGATCGCTGAGATGCCTGTGGCGGTAATAGACTTTGAGACCACCGGTCTGACTGCGGGCTACGACCGTATCGTTGAAGTAGCTGTTGCCCGCATTGACCCGGGTGAAAGGCCGCGATTGATCTTTGACACTCTGGTGAACCCGTTGCGTCCAATGGCCGCAACCGAGATACACGGCATTACCGATAAGGACGTCGCCGACGCTCCGCGTTTCAAAGATATAGCTGGAGAACTGCTTGCGGCCATAAAGGACTGTGTGCTTGCGGCATACGCGGAGTCCAAATAATGTCAACCCCTCTCGGAAAATTGTATCATCCGGCAAACAAATATCCCGTTGAAATCTACAAAGGTTTTTCATGGCCATGTCTACTGTTTGGATGTTTCTGGTATCTGTATAAAGGGATGTATGGATGGGCGCTGATCGTTTTACTATCTGCCGCTACTGGCGTTGGATTAATATTATGGGTAGCATTACCTTTTTATGCCAATAATCAACACATCCAGCATCTTAAAAAACAGGGATACTTGGAAAAGACAGACTCGGGGACAAGAAGATGCCCTTTCTGCGCTGAGGATATAAAGCTGGAAGCAAGGCTATGCCGCTACTGCGGGAAAGAACTGAAAGAGGAATTCAACCCATAGAAACATATATGAGGCCATTGTTACTTGTTATAAGCCTCCTTGCCATAGCCTTTGAAGCCAACGCAAAGACAACTCATCATGAAAAGGAATATCAAAAGGTCTGGTGCGAGAAGAGCGACGGTATAACGGAGGTCGTATTGCAAGGCAAATCCCGCGTGGACTGTCTGACCTTGACCCATGCCGTTGAGGTTGAGTTCGGCCGCAAATGGCAGGAGGCCATAGGACAGGCGCTCTATTATGCTAAAAAGACCGGCAGGGCCCCCGGCATTGTCCTCATCATGGAGGGAAAGGAGGATAATAAATACCTCAGCCGGCTGATATATACAGTAAAAAAGAACTATCCGTTCATCCGCGTCTGGACCATCAGACCAAAGGACTTAGGGGTAGAATAATTTCCGCTTAAGTCAGATAATCGCCTTACAAATAACTTACACTCATTTTACAACATGTTGATTTAAAAGATAAAAATGAGGCTTATTTCTGCTTAGAAGGCAGTTGCTCTTTCCGACTGAGCTACAGGCGCATTTATTAAAGAATCGCCATAAAATCCTCAATGTTTAACCTTGCTTGTCTCAGTATTCCGCGCAAAGTGCCAACTGCCAATTCCCGATGTAAAGGTACAACACAACCGATTTCATGCTATGAAATTTTCTTTTTAAGAACAACATGGCTTCCGCGTTGACGAATCTGTTTAAAACCAAGCTTTTCTAATCTTTGAATCACCTCTTTCCCTGAGATTCTTTTTAATTTAGGCATTAACCGTTGCCTCAAATGTCGTCATCAGGGATTTTGGGATGTCTTGTGCGGGGAATTCTTCAAGATACAGCTCAGTAGCCTCTTTTAGGTTAGAGATTGATTCCTCTATAGTGCAACCCTGGCTTACCGTGCCAACTTCCGGACACTCGGCGACATAGAGATTTTCCTCCTTATGTATGACTGCTGTAAAAGTTCTGACAGACATATTGCCCCTCCTGTCAACTCAGTAAAAACCGTTTTGTTTTTTATGCGTTCCTTTATACTCTGATAAAATTTTTTCAATCTGACCTTTGTAATATGGCTTAATATCCTTATTTTTTTCAAATAAAAAGATGTCTTCTGCATATGTGCCGTCCCTCTTTGAATATCTTAATCCAAGAGCCAATTCGTTGTTTCTTGATGTTGGCACGGAAATTGTTGAATGGTCTAATTTACCATCATCCGTTCTCGGTCTAATATTATTTTCTGATAGTATGTCAAGAATAACACTTGAATTGGAAATATCCACAACCATTGACTGCCAAACCTCAAGGTTGTTATCGTCCGCGACCTTCTTACATGCCATAATGTCTTCGCTCCGGTAGAAATCTTTGCAAAGTGTATGCTTATTAGCGGTGCGCGCTGTTTTGTCGGTGGGTTTGTGCATAAACACAACTGTATTAGTGGAAGTTTTACGCTTGTTATTATAGAATGAAACTAATTTGTCATAACTATCCATAACGTATATTCCTTTGGCCTCGCTTTTGGCCTGCCTCCCGGCAGTCCTCTCCCTCGCTAATCGCCCGGCGCAAAACAGCTTTCAAATCATTTTGTCAATCTGGTCTATTGGTTTTTCTTTGGTTACTTTCTTTTTTCCTAAAAAGAAAGTAACTGGTCGGGGCGAGAGGATTTGAACCTCCGACACCCTGCTCCCAAAGCAGGTGCGCTGCCAGGCTGCGCTACGCCCCGATTAACTGTCTTTTCTATCATAATAGCATGGATTTGGCAAGTTTTTTGAGCCCTTAATGCGTTTTTGAGCAGAGTTCGGTTGAGATCTCCCGTCAATAAGCCGGGGAAAATTCCCTTGACAAAATAGCTTTTTTTGTATACTGTATACAATGCAAGTCAGCACATTCGGGCGGCCTGCACCAACAATAAAAACACCTTATTCTTGTAAATTTGCAAGTCCTTTAATAAAAGCTTTCCCAATAATGGACATGGTTTTTGAAGATTTTTATATGGGCTTATCCAATGCCCCGGAGAGGTTAAGTTGTTTTTCTTTTATATAGCGGGCCAGCCCCGGAGCGCGGCCAATTGCCCTGCGGGCGGCCGCTCATAAAAAAGGAGGTCAGATGCCAAGAAAAAAAATCACCGTAATAGGCGCCGGCCACGTCGGCGCGCACACCGCGCTGTGGCTCGCGTTGAAAGAGCTTGGCGATATCGTGCTTTTTGACATCGCCGAGGGCATGCCTCAGGGCAAGGCCCTTGACCTTATGGAGGCCTCCCCTGTTGAGGCATTTGATTCAAACATCATCGGCACGAACGATTACAAGGACACGGCACTCTCAGACCTCGTGATTGTCACGGCGGGCCTGCCGAGAAGGCCCGGCATGAGCAGGGCCGACCTCATAAACACGAACATCGGCATAATGCGCTCCGTGATGGACGGGGTTGTAAAAAACTGCCCGCAGGCACAGATACTCGTTGTTACAAACCCGCTTGACGTGATGGTCTATGCCGCTTGGAAGCTCTCCGGGCTGCCGGCAAAAAGGATTATGGGGCTTTCGGGCGCGCTTGACAGCGCAAGGATGTGCGCGTTCATAGCAATGGAACTTGGGGTCTCTGTTGAGGACATAAGGGCGATGGTCATAGGCGGACACGCCGACGAGATGGTGCCTTTAAGAAGATATTCAACCGTTGCGGGCATACCCATTGAAAAACTTTTAAGCAATGAAAAGATTGACGCGATAATAGAAAGGACAAAGAACGCGGGCGGCGAGATAGTCGGGCTTCTAAAGACGGGGAGCGCCTATTACGCGCCTTCCGCCGCTGTGGCGGAGATGGCGGAGGCGATAATAAAGGACAAAAAGCGCGTCATACCCTCTGCCGCGTATCTGGACGGGGAATACGGGGTTAAGGGCATCTTCGCGGGCGTGCCCGTCGTTATCGGCGCGCTCGGCGCGGAGAGGATTTTAGAGGTTGAGCTTACGCCCGAGGAGAGGGCCGGGTTTTTAAAGTCGGTTGACGCTATAAAAGGGCTCATAAAAGAGATAAGGATTTAGCGGGGGTTTTCTTGAGGGAGATTTCTTCAAAAGAGATTACGGACAAGGTCAAATCGCTCTGCATGAACGCGGCGTGCAACCTTACGGAGGACGTTGAAGGCTCTTTAAGGGACGCGCTTAAAAAAGAGGCCTCGCCCCTTGGCAGGGAGGTCCTTGGACAGATTGTTGAGAATTTTGAGATAGCCCGAAATGAAGGGCTTCCCATGTGCCAGGATACGGGCATCGCGGTTTTTTTCGTTGAGGTCGGCTGGGATGTCCATGTTGACGGCTCGCTTGAAGACGCGGTGAATGAAGGCGTAAGGCAGGGCTACGGGGAGGGCTATCTTAGAAAATCGGTCTGCCACGCGCTGAAGAGAAAGAACACCGGGGACAACACCCCTTCAATAATCCACACGGAGATCGTTGAAGGAGAAAAAATCCGGATAAGGTTTGCCGCAAAGGGCGCGGGGAGCGAGAACATGAGCGCCTTAAAGATGCTTAAGCCCGCGGAGGGCGTAGAGGGCGTAAAGAAATTCGTCGTGGACACCGTAAGGGGCGCCGGCGGAAACCCCTGTCCGCCGATTGTTGTCGGGGTCGGCATCGGGGGTAGCTTTGAAAAATCCGCGATACTTTCCAAAAAGGCGCTTCTGAGGCCGGTCGGGGAGAAAAACCCGGACCCTGAGGTCTCGGCCATTGAAGAGGACATCCTCCAGAAGGTCAATCGCCTCGGCATAGGGCCGATGGGCTTCGGCGGCACTGTAACGGCCCTTGCGGTCCATGTTGAAGTATTCCCGTGCCATATCGCAAGCCTGCCCGTCGCGGTCAATATCCAGTGCCATGCGGACAGGCACAGGGAGGTAATCATATGACGGCGCCTGTCAGGATAACGCCCCCGCTTACGGATGCGGATGTGCTTAGGCTTAAGACCGGAGACAAGGTTTTAATCACAGGGGTCATCTACACCGTGAGGGACGCGGCGCACAAAAGGCTTATTGAACTTTTAGACAAGGGCGAGGGCCTGCCCTTTGACCCAAAGGGTCAGATTATATACTATGTCGGCCCGACCCCTGAGAGGCCGGGTCAGGTGATAGGCTCGGCAGGCCCCACGACGAGCGGCAGGATGGACGCATATACGCCGAGGCTTTTGGCCCTTGGGCTTAAGGGCACCATAGGCAAGGGCATAAGGGGTAAAGACGTGGCGGACGCGATGATTAAACACAAGGCGGTGTATCTCGCGGCTGTCGGCGGCGCGGCGGCGCTGCTTGCAAGGACCATAAAAAAGGCGGAGATTATCGCGTACGAAGACTTGGGCCCCGAGGCGATAAGGAGGCTTGAGGTCGTTGATTTCCCCGCGATAGTCGCGATAGACGCGCACGGAAGGGACATATTCACGGAGGGCATTGAAAAGTATCGCGGGGCATCGTGAGGCGAGGCTGAAAAATGAAGATAACGCTCAAAAAAGAAGACTTGGAAAGCCCTCTTATCAGCCAGATTGAGAGGATAAGCGCGGAAGACCTGCAGAAGTGCTACCAGTGCGGGAACTGCACGGGCGGCTGCCCGGTGTCGTTCGCAATGGAGATACCCCCGCACCAGACCATGAGGATGCTGCAGATCGGAAGGACCGCGGATGTCTTGGCCGCGAATTCCATGTGGCTCTGCGTCGGGTGCATGCAGTGCTTTTCAAGGTGCCCGAAGGGCTGCAGCGTTGCCAATGTGTTTGAGGCCCTAAGGCAGTTGTCGCTGAGCAAGGGCGTTGACGCGCAGAGAATAGAGGCAATGTCCGTTGAATTTTTAAAAAAGGCCCCGCAGCAGGCCATCGTGTGCGGGTTCAGGAAGTTCGTGGGTTGAACATGAAGATACCTTATTATCCGGGCTGCACATTGAATACGGTTGCAAAGGGGTTTGACGAATCCGCAAGGGAGTCTTCAGCGCTCCTCGGCATTGAGTTTGACGAGCTTAAAAACTGGAACTGCTGCGGGGCGACATTCCCCTTGTCCCCGGACAACCTTATTGCCTTAAGCGCGCCGGCAAAGGTGCTTTCAAACGCGAGAAAACAGGGGGACACCCTTACAACGCTTTGCTCCGTGTGCTACAACGTCCTTAAAAGGACGAATAAGGTCATAAAAGGGGACAAGGTCAGGCGCGGCGTAATAAACGGCTTTATGGGAGACGACTACGACGGAGGCGTCTCAATATTGCATTTTCTTGAGGTCTTAAGGGACATGGTCGGTTTTGACGCCGTTAAAAAGGCGGTTAAAAATCCGCTTAAGGGCATAAAGGCGGGGGCGTATTACGGATGCATGCTGCTTCGGCCCTTTGAGGACGCGGGCATAGACGATGCGGAGGAGCCGAGGGTCTTGGAAGACCTGCTCTCCGCCATTGGCCTGGAGCCCGTGAGGTTTCCGTTAAGGATAGAGTGCTGCGGCGCGCACCTGGCCGTAAACAAAGAGGACATAGTCCTAAGGCTTTCAGGCAATGTGCTAAGCTCTGCCGTAAATTCAGGCGCGGAGCTTATAGTAACCTCGTGCCCGCTTTGCCAGTATAACCTTGAAAAAAGCCAGGCAAGGCTTGTCTCGGAAATGCCGGGATACGCCGGCGTGCCCATTGTTTATTTCACGCAGGTCCTGGGGCTTGCGCTCGGGCAGGACATCGCGAGGCTCGGTTTTGACAGGAACAAATGGGACATAAGCCCGGTGCTTAAGGGAAAAGGCATTTTAGCTTGAGAAAAACAGGATGAAAACATGCCGAGGATAGGGGTCTTTGTCTGCCAGTGCGGCAACAACATAGCCGCGACGGTTGACACTAAAAAGGTTGCCGAGGAAATGGCGCAGCTGCCGGCAGTGGTACATGTGACGGATTACAAATTCATGTGCTCGTCCCCCGGTCAGGACATGCTTAAAAAGGCCATAAAGGAGCACAGGCTTGATTCGGTCATAGTCTCCGCATGTTCGCCCCACATGCACGAGAAGACGTTCAGGAAGGCCTCCGAGGCCGCGGGCATTAATCCGTTCAAGTGCGAGATAACGAACATCCGCGAGCAGTGCTCATGGGTGCATCATGACAGGACAAAAAAGACGGGGACCCGCAAATCCATAGACCTTACGAGGATGACCATTGAGAGGCTTAAGAGAAATAAGCCCCTTTCAACGATAAAGATACCGGTTAAGAAAAAGGCCCTCGTGATAGGCGGGGGCATAGCGGGCATACAGGCGGCTCTTGACATCGCGGACGGCGGCAGGGAGGTAATACTCGTTGAAAAAGAGCCGTCAATCGGCGGCAACATGGCAAGGCTGTCCGAGACATTCCCGACAATGGACTGCTCCCAGTGCATCCTTACGCCGAAGATGGTTGAGGCGGAATTGAACGAAAGGATTACGCTGCATACATACTCGGAGGTTGAGTCGGTTGACGGATACATCGGGAATTTCACCGTAAAGATAAGGAAAAAGGCGCGTTATGTCATAGAGGAACTCTGCACGGGCTGCGGGGAGTGCATTGAAAAGTGCCCGTTTTCGGCGCAAAGCTCCTTTGAGATGGGGCTTTCAAAGAGAAAGGTCATATACACGCCCTTTCCGCAGTCAGTGCCCAACATACCCGTGATAGACGCCCCGAACTGCACGAAGATACAGAAGGACAAATGCGGGGTGTGCGCAATAGTGTGCGGGCCGAAGTGCATTGATTTTAAGCAAGAGGACAGATTCGTCACGGAGGAGGTCGGCGCGATAATCGTCGCAACCGGCTACGAGCTTATGCCGAATGAACGGTTCGGCGAATACGGGTACGGAAGGATAAGGGACGTCATAAGCGGCATGCAGTTTGAAAGGCTCGCGTCGTCGTCGGGCCCCACCGGGGGCGAGATAAGGAGGCCGTCCGACGGAAAGGCGCCCGAGTCCGTTGTCTTTATCCAGTGCGTGGGCTCAAGGGACGAGAAAAAAGGCGTTGCATACTGCAGCAAGGTCTGCTGCATGTATACCGCGAAACACACGATGCTTTATCGCCACAAGGTGAAGCACGGCAAGGCGTATGTGTTCTACATGGACATACGCTCCGGCGGCAAGAGGTACGAGGAGTTCGTAAGAAGGGCCATTGAGCATGACGGCGCGATGTATCTGAGGGGCAGGGTCTCAAGGGTTTATGAAAGGAACGGGAAGGTCGTTGTCCAGGGCGCGGACACCCTGAGCGCCTCTCAGGTTGAGATAGAGGCGGACATGGTCGTGTTAGCCACCGCAATCGTTGCAAGGCAGGGCGCGGACACCCTTGCCCAGAGGCTCGGCATCGGCTACGACAAATACAAATTCTACAACGAATACCATCCCAAGCTCCGGCCCGTTGAAACGGTTACGGCTGGGATATTCCTCGCGGGCGCCTGCATCGGGCCGGCGGACATACCGGATTCCGTTGCGCAGGGCTCTGCCGCGGCAAGCAAGGCCCTGGGGCTTCTTTCGGCGGACGAGCTTCAAAGGGAGCCGGTGGTGGCAAAGGTCAATGAAGCAACCTGCAATGCGTGCTGGGACTGCCTGACCGCATGTCCGTATTCCGCGATAGAGAGGCATGGGCTGAAGAACAGGAAGGGCACGGTGGTAAGGATGGTCGCGATGGTGAACGAAGGCGTCTGCCAGGGCTGCGGGGTGTGCGTTGCCGCGTGCAGGAGCAAGTCAATTGATCTGAACGGATACACGGATGAGCAGGTCTTTGCGGCGATAAACGCCTTTTAGCGCCCCTTTTTTGTAAAAAAGGCGCGTTTAAAAAACAACATTTTTTGCTTAGCCCTGTCATTCCTGTGAAAGTTCGTCCCCGAAGTATTTAAGCGGGACTGGAATTATGTCTTAAAATAAGAGGGTTAGTCCTTCCCGCGAAAGCGGGAAGGACTAACCAAAGAATCAATTAATGACAGAAAATAGCGCAATAGACAGAGTGGCGGATTCGGGGGAGGCGCAGTGGCAGCCGAAGATAATGGCCTTTGTGTGCAACTGGTGCACATACGCCGGGGCTGACCTCGCGGGCACGAGCAGGATGGAATACAGGCCCGAGGTGCGGATAGTCAAGCTCCCGTGCACGGGGCGCATTGACCCGCTTTTTATCATAAAGGCGTTTGAGAACGGCGCGGACGGGGTCCTGGTGTCGGGATGCCACCCCGGGGACTGCCATTACACGACAGGCAATTACCACGCAAGGAGGAGATGGATCGCGTTTAAGAGCCTGATGGAGTTCGTTGGCATTGACCTAAGGAGGCTCCAGTTCTCGTGGGTCTCCGCGTCGGAGGCCATAAAATGGGCTGACCTCATAAACAAGATTACCGACGAGGTAAAGGCGCTTGGGCCGTTTATGGAATACAAAGGCCTTAAAGGCGAAAGTTAGAAAATGGAAGACGCGTTAAGAAAAAAGGCGAAAGAGCTCCTTGAAAAAGGGGAGGTAAGGGTCGTCATAGGCTTTGGCTGGAACAGGGCGCGTTCTCGGACAACGCCCGTATTCATCACGAGGCCCGAGGACACGGACAGGCTCGTGTTCAATCCCCTTTGCGTAAACAACCTCTCGGTATATCTTACGCGGAAGTTCAAGGACATACAGGCCCTCGGCAGGCCCGCAATCGTCGCAAAGGGGTGCGACATAAAAAACATAGTCGTGCTTATCGCGGAGGCCCAGCTTAAAAGAGAGGACGTCTTCATAATAGGCGTGGCCTGCAACGGGGTCGTCTACAAACAGGAGGTCTGGGCAGGGGGATTAAGGCCCGGGCTTATGCCCACGAAGTGCCATAACTGCGACGTGAGAGACCCGCATGTCGCGGATGCCGTCATCGGGGATACGTCGGATTTCAGGCCGCCAGAGAACCCAACGGGATTCGTGTTTGACAGGATAAGGGACATAGACAGCAGGGACAGCGCCGGGAAATGGGGTTTCTGGATAACGGAGTTCTCAAAATGCATAAAGTGCTATGCGTGCAGGCAGGTCTGCTCGCTGTGCTACTGCGAGAGGTGCATTACAGAGAAAAACATGCCCCAGTGGATTGAGACGTCCGCGCACCCGAGGGGAAACCTCTCGTGGAACTTGACAAGGGCGATGCACCTTGTCGGCAGGTGCACGTTCTGCGGGGAGTGCGAAAGGGCCTGTCCCGTCAACATCCCCTTGAACGTCATAAACCAGAAGCTCGCGCTCGTCGTTAAGGATTCATTCGGCTACAGGTCAGGCTATGACGAGAAGGAACATCCGCCCATGATCGTATTCAGCCCGGAGGATAAGGAGAACTTCATAAAGTAGGTTTTTTTATTTCATTTAAACGAATGGCAAAGGCAATTAAAAAAGGGGATATTGAAAGGCTTATTGAGGCGACGGCCAAAAACAACGGAAGGTTCGTCGCGCCCAAAAAGGCCGGGACGCAGGTCTTTTACAATGAGGTCGGCTCTTTAAGCGAGATATGCTTTGACCACATACTGCCGGAGAATTCGTACAAGGAGTACGTTTTTCCGCAGACAGAGGTCGTCGCGGAGTTTAAGGTGCGCAGGCAGGATATTGAGCTTAAGGGGGTTCAGCCTGATTCGCGCGATACGATTATATTCGGCGTGAGGCCGTGCGAGGCGGCGGCCCTCGGTTCATTGAACGCTGTTTTCACATGGGACTATGTGGACGGGTTTTTCACGAAGAGGAGGCGGGACTTAACCGTCATCTCAATTGCATGCACAAGGGGCGACAACGAATGCTTCTGCACGACCGTTGGTCTGTCTCCTGAGTCAAGGGCAGGCTCTGACATCTTTTTAAGGGAGACCGAGGACAATGCCTATATCGCGGAGCCTCAGACAGAGAAGGGCAGTCTCTTGATGGCCCGGAATCCGGGAGCGTTTAAAGACGCGGACACGGAGAGGAACGTTAAAAAACTCTTTTTCCCGGAAAAGATTGACGGCATAGATATTGAGGGGATTTCCAACAGGCTTAAGGAAAAATCGCATTACAACGAAGCCCTATGGGCAGAACTTACGAGAAAATGCATCGGCTGCGGGGCGTGCACATACGTGTGCCCCACATGCCACTGCTTTGACATAATTGACGAAGGCACGGCGTATGAAGGCGAGAGGCGGAAGAACTGGGACTCGTGCCAGTTTGACCACTTTACGCTTCACGCAAGCGGGCACAACCCGAGGGATGCCCAGTACAAGAGGTGGAGAAACAGGTTTATGTGCAAGTTCAACTTCTATCCCGAAAAATTCGCGTCAAAGGGCTGCGTCGGGTGCGGAAGGTGCATACGGGTGTGCCCGGTCCGGCTTGACATAACAGAGGTAATGGAGGCGTTTTCAAAGGATTAAGGCATATGGATAATATTTATCTGCCGCATCTCGCGACAATTGAGGATATATACGAAGAGGCGCCTGACGTAAGGAGCTTCAGGCTCATTTTCAAGGATGAAAAATTCAGGGATTCGTTTGAGTTCAAGGCAGGCCAGTTCGGGCTTTATTCGGCGTTCGGGCTCGGCGAGTCAACCTTCTGCATAGCGTCCCCGCCGACGAGAAAGGGATACATACAGTGCACGTTCAGGACCGCGGGCAGGGTCACAACAGGGCTTGCCGGACTCTCAATAGGCGATACGGTGGGGTTCAGGGGGCCTTACGGGAATTTTTTCCCTGTTGACGAATGGAAGGGAAGGGATATCGTATTTGTGGCGGGCGGCATAGGACTTCCGCCCGTAAGGTCCGTTATATGGAACTGTCTTGACAGGCGCGGGGACTTCGGCAACATAACGATCGTATACGGGGCAAAGACCCCGGAGGACGTCATATATAAAAACGAGCTAAAGCACTGGGAGGAGAGGTCTGACGTGCGCGTTATAAAGACCGTTGACCCCGGAGGCGAGACCCCTGAATGGGACGGCAAGGTCGGGCTTGTGCCGAATGCCCTTAAAGAGGCCGCGCCTTGTTCCAAAAACGCCGTTTCAGTGATATGCGGCCCGCCGATAATGATAAAATTCACGCTCATGGCGCTCTCTGAGGCCGGGTTTAAGGACGAGGCGGCCTATACGACGCTTGAAAACAAGATGAAGTGCGGGGTCGGAAAGTGCGGCAGGTGCAATGTCGGAGACGTCTACATATGCAAGGAAGGCCCTGTCTACACCGCGGCGGAGATAAAAAAGATGTACAACGACTTTTAACTTGCTTTTTCGCAAAAAGCAAGTTGGAACCCTTCAGTTAAAAACGGAGAGCCAATATGTCAGATGAGAAAAAATCCGGAAGGATAAAGCCGCTTGCGACCGGGGACATGACAATACCGCCCGCAGGCGCAAAGATGATACCCATATACATAATGGGCAGGGAATACATTGTGCCCGAGACCCTCACGATAATGAAGGCGGTTGAATACGCCGGATACAAGTACATAAGGGGATGCGGGTGCAGGGGCGGGATATGCGGGGCGTGCGGGACATTCTACCGCTTCATCGGGGACTACAGGCTAAGGGCCGGCCTTGCGTGCCAGACCGTTGCCGAGCCGAACATAGTCATCATGCAGCTCCCGTTTTTCCCGGCGAACAGGCCGTCCTACAACCTTGAGGACGCGGACGGTAGTCCGCACGAGATGCTGAGGACGCTTTACCCTGAGGTCTTCAAGTGCGTCGGGTGCGGGACATGCACAAGGACATGCCCCATGGACATTGACGTCATGGACTATATAGCCCTGATGAAAAGGGGGGATTTAAAGGGCGCGGCACACAAGAGCTTTGACTGCGTAATGTGCGGGCTCTGCGCGTCGCGCTGCCCCGCGCAGATCTCACAGTTTACGGCCGCTATGTTCATAAGAAGGGTTTTCGGACGGCATATCCTGCCAAAGGCAGGCCACCTTAAGAAGCGGATTGAGGAGGTCCTATCCGGCAAATACGAGAAGATGCTGGAGGCGCTTAAAGGCATGGAAAGGGACGATGTCAAAAGGCTCTATGTCGGGCGCGAGAGGGAGCCGGACATGGCAGTGGCCGGCAAGTGGATGCCAAAGGACAGGGAGCATCTTTAGTCTTTAGCCGCGGCTTGCGGAAGCCGTATATGTTGAAAGTCTTTGGTATGCCTTTTTACAAAAAGGCGTGGAAGGAGGGGTCATGGGCGGATATATGGCTGACTTTATGGAGTTGATAAAAAAGGTTGAGGCGACAAGGCCCTCCCGGGTTGAACGCGCCAAAAAGGGAGATCACTTCCCGGCCCTTACAATGGAGCAGAGGCAGGAGTGGCTTAACGAATACCACCCTGATTATAAGGCGGAAGGCCGAAGGCCGATCAGGGTCGGCCCGAACAAGGGGACGGTTGTGCCTGAGGAGATTGCGGGTCTGCTTGAATCAAGGGCCGTTGTTGACGCCATGCGCGTTGATTTAACCAATATAGCCTATTCAACGGACCTGCTTGTCATAGGCGCGGGCGGCGCGGGCACTGCCGCCGCGCTTTCAGCCGCAGAGGCCGGGCTTAAGGTGCTTATTTCAACGAAACTAAGGCACGGCGATTCAAACACGGTAATGGCGGAGGGCGGCATACAGGCGGCCACGCAGGAGGCGGACTCCCCTTATTTCCATTACCTTGACGTCATCGGGGGGGGGCATTTTTCAAACGAGCCGGGCCTCGTTGCCGCGCTCGCCAATGACGCGCCTTTGATAATAGGCTGGCTTGAAGGGCTCGGCATGATGTTTGACAAGGAGGCTGACGGAAGGCTTATGGCAAGGCACGGAGGGGGCACCTCAAGAAAGAGGATGCACTCCGCGGGAGACATGACGGGCGCCGAGATAATGAGGGTTTTAAGGGATGAGGCGGGCAACAGGAGAGATTCAATAAAGGTCCTTGAGTTCTCGCCCGCCGTTGAACTCCTGCTTGATGAAAAGGGCGGGGCCGCTGGCGCGGTGCTATATAACCTTGAGACAAAAGAATACTATGTGGTTAAGGCAAAGGCAGTGCTCATATCAACCGGGGGGTTCGGAAGGCTGCATATACAGGGCTTCCCCACGACAAACCACTACGGCGCGACGGCGGACGGGGTTGTGATGGCGTACAGGGCCGGGGTGAGGCTTAAGGACATGGACTCAACCCAGTATCACCCCACGGGCGCGGTGTATCCGGAGCAGAATGTCGGGCTTCTGATTACCGAGAAGGTGCGGGGCCTCGGCGCCCATGTGCTTAACGCGGACGGGGTTGAGTTCTGTTTCCCGCTTGAGCCGAGGGACGTTGAATCAGCCTGCATAATAAGGGAGTGTCTTGACAGGGGCAAGGGGGTTTTAACGCCTACCGGAAGGCTCGGCGTGTGGCTTGATTCCCCCATGATTGAGATGCTTCACGGCGAGGGCTCGGTAAGAAGGGAGCTCCCCGCGAAATACATACAGTTTAAGAGATATGATATTGACATTTCAAGGCTGCCGATGCTAATTTACCCGACGTTGCATTACCAGAACGGCGGGATTGAGATAAACGAGTTTTCTGAGACCTCAATTAAAGGGCTCTTCAGCGCGGGCGAGGTCGCGGGCGGGGTGCACGGCAGGAACAGGCTCATGGGCAACTCGCTCCTTGATGTGCTTGTGTTCGGAAGGAGGGCCGGGATACGGGCCGCCGAGTATTCTAAATCATGCGGGGGGGCAAACACATTGAGCCTGAGGCACGTTGTTGATTACGGCAAGGCGCTTAAAGAGGCCGGGATAACCAATCCCGTTGTTGCGCCCATGCTCCTGCCGGATTATGCGCCGGCGCATGTAAAGGCAAGGCAGTATTCGTTCTAAGGCAATGCGGCGTCTTTGAAGGCAAAAATCCTGCGGCAAAGCGGAGGCTTAATAAATGAACATACATGAATATCAGGCGAAAGAGATACTCGGAAGATTCGGCGTAACCGTGCCGCGCTCAAAGATAGCCTTCACCCCGCAGGAGGCTGAAGACATCGCAAAGGAGTTTTTAAAGGAGGCGGGCGTCTGCGTCGTGAAGGCGCAGATACACGCGGGCGGCAGGGGAAAGGCGGGCGGGGTTAAGCTCGTTAAAACCCCGGCAGAGGCCGGGCAGGCCGCTAAAAATCTCCTCGGGCTCGCCCTTGTAACGCACCAGACAGGACCTTCGGGCCGGGTCGTAAAAAAGGTGCTCGTTGAAGAGGGCTGCGCAATACAAAGGGAACTTTACCTCGGGCTTGTCGTTGACAGGGTAACGCACAGGGTCGCCCTAATGGCTTCTTCCGAGGGCGGGGTTGAGATTGAAGAGGTCGCGGCCAGGACCCCGGAGAAGATATTCAAGGAATATGTGGACCCTGCCTCAGGGCTTATGCCGTATCAGGCAAGAAACCTCGCCTTCAGCCTCGGCATTGACAAGGCCCTTGTTGGAAAGGCCGTAAAGTTCATGACGGGTCTTTACAGCGCGTTTACTTCAACGGACGCCTCAATGGCCGAAATAAACCCGCTTGTAATAACAAAAGGCGGCGACGTCATAGCGCTTGACGCGAAGATATCCTTTGACGACAACGGCATTTTCAGGCACAAGGATATTGAGGCAATGAGGGACCTTGACGAGGAAGACCCGAAGGAGATAGAGGCCTCCCGCTATAACCTCAATTATGTCGCGCTTGACGGCACCATAGGGTGCATGGTGAACGGGGCGGGCCTTGCAATGGCGACAATGGACATAATAAAGCTTTACAACGGAAGCCCGGCCAATTTTCTTGACGTCGGCGGAGGAGCGAACAAGGAACAGGTCACCGCGGCATTCAAGATCCTCATGTCCGACAAGAACGTGAAGGCGGTGCTTGTCAACATATTCGGCGGAATAATGCGGTGCGACATCATTGCCGAGGGGATTATAGCCGCGGCAAAGGAGGTCGGCATAAAGGTCCCGCTTGTCGTAAGGCTTCAGGGGACCAATGTCAATGAGGGTAGGACCATGCTCAAATCATCCGGGCTTAACATCATAACAGCGGAAAAAATGGATGAGGCGGCTGAGAAGGTCGTTGCCGCGTCAAAAAAATCGTAGTCCCGCCCAAACGAACGAAAACATGTCTTTTAGGAGGATTTTTATAAATGAGCATACTCGTAAATAAGGATACAAGGGTTATCTGTCAGGGCATAACCGGCGAGCAGGGCACGTTCCACACAAAGCAGATGATCGCCTACGGCACGAACATGGTCGGAGGCGTCACGCCCGGAAAGGGCGGCACGACGCACGAGGGCGTGCCGGTCTTTAATACCGTCCAAGACGCAAGGAAAAACACAGGGGCGGACGCGACCGTCATATATGTCCCGGCCGGGTTTGCGGCAGACGCGATAATGGAGGCCGCGGACGCAGGGGTCTCCGTTATAGTCTGCATAACAGAGGGCATACCGGTGCTTGACATGGTTAAGGTAAAGAGGTTTCTTGACGGGAAAAAGGCCCGTCTTATCGGGCCAAACTGTCCGGGGGTTATAACCCCCGGACAGTGTAAGATCGGCATTATGCCAGGCCATATACATAAGGCCGGCACAATCGGCGTCGTGTCAAGGAGCGGGACCCTTACATACGAGGCGGTTGACCAGCTTACAAGGCTCGGACTCGGGCAATCCACGTGCGTGGGCATAGGGGGCGACCCGGTAAACGGCACCAACTTCATTGACTGCCTTGACATGTTCAACAGGGACGGCTCCACCGAGGCCATTGTCATGATAGGCGAGATAGGCGGAAGCGCCGAGGAGGATGCCGCGGCGTTCATAAAAAAGAATGTGAAAAAGCCGGTCGTTGGATACATCGCGGGCGTGACCGCCCCGAAGGGAAGGCGCATGGGGCACGCGGGCGCGATAATCGCGGGCGGAAAAGGCACGGCTGATGAAAAGATGAGGGCAATGGAGAACGCGGGCGTCCTCGTTACAAAAAGCCCTGCCGACATAGGCAGCGCCATGCTGAAGGCGCTTGGAAGGGCGTAGCCGCGGCAACGAATGACGATAGATTGTCCGCAGATTCAAGCTGCGAGCATAACGAATTAAAATACTTGACAATATCGCGAAAAAAATCTAAACTTGTAAATTCAATGGGATGCCTGCCGGAAAGGCAATTTTTTTGCATCGCGTGCGTTTGATTCAAAATAAATTTTTAGGTTATGAATATGAAAACATACATGCCGAAGACGGAGATGAACAAGAAGAAATGGCACCTTGTGGATGCAAAGGACAAGACCCTTGGCCGCATTGCCACCAGCATCGCGGTCCTTTTAAGGGGAAAGCACAGGCCGGATTTCACCCCAAGCCTTGATACAGGGGATTTTGTGGTGGTGATAAACGCGGAAAAGTTCGCATACACCGGCGCGAAGCTGAAAGACAAGGTCTACTATCACCACACAATGTATCCGAACGGCCTCAAGGAAGAGCCCCTTGAGAAGCTTCTCAAGGAAAAGCCCGAAGAGGTGATCAAAAAAGCCGTGTGGGGCATGCTTCCGAAGGGCAGGCTCGGCAGGGACATGTTCAAGAAGCTAAAGGTCTATACAGGGGAAGCGCATCCGCATCAGGCGCAGCAGCCTGAGGCGCTGAAAATAGAGGCAAGGTAGTTTTTTGGTTTTGGCGGGTTGCGGCGATCGCTCCATTAAAAATTCATTCAGTCTGTTCAGACTGGCTTTTTCAGAGGCGTGTTTAAGGAGGGTTAATGGTAGAAGAGGTATTCAGCGAAGTAGGCAGGAGAAAGACTTCCGTTGCGAGGGTAAGGCTGAGCGCAGGCTCAGGGGTCCTCACGGTAAACAAAAAGACGGCAGACGATTATTTCAAAAGGCCCTCCCTCGGCATTACCGCAAGGCAGCCGCTTGAGCTTACCAACAGCTCTTCAAAATACGACG
This sequence comes from Deltaproteobacteria bacterium, assembly GCA_038041305.1. Lineage (GTDB taxonomy): Bacteria > Desulfobacterota > GWC2-55-46 > GWC2-55-46 > GWC2-55-46 > JBBTGV01. Next base: position 24,400 of record JBBTGV010000011.1, read on the forward strand.
TAAGCGCGACCGTAGCCGGCGGAGGCGCCACGGGGCAGGCAGAGGCAGTGCGCCACGGCATCGCGAGGGCGCTTGTGAGCGCGGACCAGAATCTGAGGGCGCCGCTGAAAAAGGCGGGCTTCCTTACAAGGGACCCGAGGATGAAGGAGAGAAAGAAATACGGGCAGAAGGGCGCAAGAAAGAGATTCCAGTTCTCAAAGAGATAAACTTTGCATGGCTATCTGAAGGGGGCGGGCCGGATGGCCTTCCCCCTTTTTTTTATTTCACTTTTTTTGGATCTGCGGCAAACTGAAGGCAGGGGAAATAACGGAGGGCTAAGTGCTAAGGGTTGCAATCATCGGCGGAAGCGGATACACGGGTCTTGAGCTTCTAAGGATTCTCGCGGGACACCCGAAGGTCAGGGTTATTGCAGTCACCTCAAGGGCGTACAAAGACACCCCTGTATCGGAGGTCCCTTGTTTTAGAGGCTTCTATGAGGGCCTTAAGTTCACGGAGCCTGCGGACTTTAAAGGCATTAAGGCGGATATCGCGTTCAGCGCCCTGCCGCATTCCGTATCGCAGGAGGCCGTGCCGGGGCTTCTTAAGGCCTTCGGCAGGGTGATTGATTTAAGCGCGGATTTCAGGCTTAAGGACGAGGCCGCGTACAGGACATGGTACGGCGAGCACAAATCGCCGTGGCTTCTTAAGGAGGCGGTTTACGGACTGCCGGAATTGAACCGGGAAAAGATAAAAAAGGCAAGGCTTGTCGCAAACCCGGGCTGCTATCCGACGGGCGCGATACTCGCCCTTGCCCCGCTTCTTAAGCGCGGGCTTGTAAGGCCGGACTCAATAATCATTGATTCAAAGAGCGGCGTGTCCGGCGCGGGCAGAAAGGCGGCTCTTGAGACATCCTTCGTTGAGGTTGCGGGGGGATTCAAGGCATACAAGGTGGGCTGCCACAGGCATACGCCTGAGATAGAGCAGGGGCTTTCATCCCTGACAGGGGGGGCGGACGGCGTCAAGATCGTCTTTACCCCGCACCTTATCCCGATCTCAAGGGGGATCCTTACGACCGCGTATGCCGAGCTGAAGAGGCATGTCTCCACGGACAGTCTTATCGGGCTTTACAACGAGTTTTATGAAGGCGAGAGGTTTGTCCGCATGCTGCCCGAAGGGCGTTTCCCCGACGTAGGCAATGTAAGGCGCTCAAATTACTGCGACATCGGGATTTATTTGGATGCTGGCAGAAAAAGGGTTATCGCGATTTCCGCAATTGACAACCTCGTGAAAGGCGCATCAGGCACCGCCGTGCAGAACATGAACATAATGGCGGGATTCAAGGAAACCCTTTCGCTTGACGGCCCGCCTGTAGCGATATAGCGGCTTCATTCTCAGGCTAAACAAAAAGCCCCGAGGATGTCCTCGGGGCTTTTTTATGTAATCTGACGGTATGAAAAATCTTTAAAACTTAAGTCTCACGACATCAAGGCTCTGGACGACCTCTGTGTGGTTCGCGTTCCTGTCAAATACGCCGTTTACGTTAAAGGTGGGTATGTGCCATGTGAATTTTCCGCCTTCAATTGAACCGAGGGACTGTACAACCCCGCTGGAGGCGACCCCGTATGCGGCCCCGAGCATTATGCCGATGCCAGCGCCGGTCGGTATGTAGTTAAGGTGGTCGTCAGGGTTGTCCGTGACAAGCACTGCCGCAGAGCCGATAAGCGCTCCCACAATGCCGCCGTAGATAGCGTTTTTTAACGCAACCTGCATTGTGTCGTCAGCATGGGCCCGCGCTGAAAATGCCGTGGAAAAAAGGATTGACGCCGTTAGAAATACGAATATACCGGTCTTTATCCTCTTGGCCGTTGTTTTAATTGTCATGGTGTGCCTGCCCCCTGCTTTTTCAACGCATTATCCGATTCATTCACTTTTTTTATTTTACTTTATGGGAACCTGTCCTGTCAAGAAAAAGGTTTTATATGTTTAAATTTCTTAGGGAAAACCAACAACAACGGTTTTGTGCTGATATTCTGCCTGTCATATGCTTGACATGGAGGCATTTAAGGCTATACTCAAAATGGTGATAGCCTTTGAAACCTTGCCGGACAATCTTGACAATCATTTAAGGAGAATTAATTGAACATGCGCGGGGAAAGGCTCGTCTTAAGCGTAATGACGGCGGATGTCGGCGGTTTTGTGGGTCACATAAGCAGCCACCCCGAGGTGATGGATACCGCGAAGGAAAGGCTCTACAACGCCAGGACAAAGGACATTATAGCGGATTTCCATGTGATGAGGTGCGGAGACGACCTTGAGTTGATTGTAACGCACAGGATGGGGTTAAAGAGCGCGGACATGAGGGGGCTTGCGGAAAATGTCTTCAGCGCGTGCGCCGAGGCGGCAATGGAGGTAAAGCTTCACAGGCCCGCCTTTGAAACCTTAGACGCAGAAGGCGTATCGTTCGGCGTCTCTGAGATGGAGTTCGTTGAAAGGCAGAGCGAGCCCGTGGTGATATTCATGAACAACAAAACGCTGGCCGGCTCGTGGAACCTCCCCATGTACAGGATATTCTCCGACCCGTTCAACACGGCAGGGCTCATACAGGACAAGACGATGCTTGATGGGTTTTCATACAATGTGATTGACCTTGATGAAAAAAGAGAGATAATGCTAAGGTGTCCTGAAGACGCTTACGCGCTTTTGTCTCTCATAGGCAGCACGTCAAGGTATGTTGTCGCCGGGGTATACAGGAACAACGATAAGGAGATTGCGGCGACAATCGGGTTACGGGCCATTAGCATAACCGAAAAAGGCCCGCCTTTGCCGAACGAACCGTCTTTGATCGTAAGGTGCCAGAGCGGCTTCCCGGCCGTCGGCGAGGTCATTGAGCCGTTCACCACGGCGTGGACCGTCGAGGGCTGGATGCGCGGCTCGCACCACGGCCCGCTGATGCCCGTCGGCCTGAAGGATGCCCACCCGAGCCGGTTCGACGGCCCGCCGCGGATCGTTGCCCTTCGCTTCCAGCTGGCAAACGGCATGCTCGGCGCCCCGCGCGACATGTTCGACGACCCCGGCTAC
>JBBTGV010000012.1:0-3377 GCA_038041305.1 Deltaproteobacteria bacterium
GACGCATCTGGCCGAAGCCGTGGCTTAAATTTACGGGCGAAAGGTATGTAGTTGAAAAATCCGCGCCGAACGAGAGGAGGTACTTCGTATTCGCTATGTCATAATGCGGGATAGAGTCAATGCCCATTGAAACCTTGTTCGCGTAAAGGAGGTTTCTCCGGTCAAACATGGCGCATTCAAAATGATTTTCAGCGCCGTATGCCTTCAATATGCCTGACACGAGGTTTCCGAGACTGCCCTTAAGTGGCGGGCTTAGAAGGGCTAATCTTTCCTCCAGGCCTTTTGAGCCTAATTCCGAGAGATTCTTTGAGACGATTGATACGGCCTCGTCCCATGAAATATCCGTGAAATCCCCCTTACCCCGGCCCCCGGTCCTTCTCATGGGCCCTTTAATCCTGTCCGGGTTATACAGCGCCTGCGGAAGGGCCTGGCCGCGGGCGCACAGCCTGCCTTTGTTGACGGGGTGCTCAGGGTTTCCCTCTATCTTCTTTACCCTTCCCTCCATTACCCGCGCATGTATGCCGCAACCAGCGGGACACTGTGCGCAAACCCCGGCATACCATGTCGCCACACCCGGGATAATGTCCTCGGGGGGGATAAGGTAAGGAATGAGCTTAGCGCCCGGGGGCTTGGTCGCCTTTCCGAATAAATATCCGGCGATGCCTCCTACGCCGCCCGCGCCGATGTATTTTAGGAAATCCCTTCTTTTCATTTCATTAGATGTGGCAGGTCCAGCAGTCCCTGCCGTTCTTGACGTTATATTTGCCGTGGCAACTCAGACACCACCCCATCTGTAGCGAGGACACCCTCGTAATCCTGCTCATTTTAGCGACATCGCCGTGGCACTCCTCGCACTTCCTGCCCGCCTTCACATGCCTCTTGTGGGGGAAATAAACATAGTCCGGCAGGTTATGCACCTTGACCCACGGGATCGGCTCCTTTGAGTCCCAGTATGCCGTAAGCTTCTTGATTTCCGGGGAATCCGTCTTGATGATGCTGTGGCAGCCCATGCACCTTTTCACGTTCGGCACGCCCGCGACCCTTGAGCGCTCCGCGTAGATGTGGCAGTAGAGGCAGGGTATCTGGTTGTCGCCCGCGTGTATCTTATGGCTGAATTCAATGGGTTGAACGGGGGTTCTGTCCGGCGTGTATTTGGAATAGACGCCGTAGCCGATGAAAAACGACGCGCCGAATATGATTATGGTCGCAATAATCTTATATACCCAAGAAGGCATAATATTCTTTTATGGCGCACGGAGAATAAGCGCTTGTTAGATTTTTGCGGCTTACGCTATTTTTGAGACACCGGGAACTTAAACCCGGCGCGCTAATGCCATCGGGAACGCGCGCAAAAAACAACACGGCTTGCTTAGGAATTGAGTTATTAGAGCGGTGAAAAAGTTTTTAAGTAATAAAAAATAATAATATAAAAAGTGTAATGGTTTTGGATATTATAACAACCGCAAATCAATGTCAAGCATGTTTTTGAGATTTTTTCCAATCGCCAGCCGTCCGGTGCGCATAAAAGAAATTTTCCTTGCCCCAATCTTAAATAAAAAGACCTCCACTTTTATGCTATAATTTTTTCATGCAACAGGGCCTGCTTGAAAACATCGTGTCCGAGCTGAACGCCCGCCTCGCTGGAGGCGTTATTTCAAAGATTCAGCAGAGCGATGAAAAAAATATTTTATTGAAAGTATTCGCAAGGACCGGGCAGGCGCGGCTCATAATCTCGGCCCACAAAAGGCTTTCAAGACTGCATCTTACGGAGAGGGAGTTTGAAAACCCGGCCGCGCCGTTAAGGTTCTGCGCGTTTTTAAGGAGCAGGATTGAAGGGGCCGTGGTGGCGGGTTTTACGCACAGGCCGGGGGAGAACATCGTTGAGCTTGGGCTTAAAAAGGGAGGGTCTGCATTTACGCTTGTCGCGGAGCTTACCGGAAAATCCTCCAACATCATACTCGTTGACTCCAACGGGATTTGCCTTGACGCGCTGAGATACTTTAGCCCCGAGGACTCGCCGCGCGTTGTTGTGCCCGGGGCCGCCCTAACCCCGCTGCCCCCATTGCGGCATGTGGCCGCGCCTGCCGAAAAAGGCGGGATGCCCGAAAGAAAAGACGATGAAACATGGAATAGCGCGGCAGACCGGTACTTCTCAAGCCTTATGGATGAGGACGAACTGCTGTCGCAAAAGAACGCGCTGAAAAAGACGATCGCGGAGGCCGGGAAAAAACTTAAAAAGAAACTTGAAAACCTGAATAACGACCAAGAGAGGGCCTCGGCCAATCTTTCATGCTACAGACTCGGAGAACTCCTAAAGCAGAACACGGGCGGCATTAAACGGGGGGCCAGGGAGTTTATCGCGGATGATTTTACGAAGGTTCCGCCTGAAAAGGTAAATATCCCGCTTGACGAGAGGCTCGACCAGAGGGAAAACATTGAGCGGTATTTCAAAAGGGCGAAAAAGGCTAAGACCGCGCTTAAGATGCTTGAGACCAGCGTCCCGGCGGTCATGGAGGCCATCAAACGCATTGACGCGCTGCAGTCCCAATGGCTCTCCGTGAATGACATGGAGGGCGCCTCAAAGCTCAAACAGGGCCTTGTAAAGGCGGGCCATATTAAAACGCGGCCCCGTGACGGCGCGAAAAAAGAACCCGCCGGGGAGCCGATACGGAGATTTCTTTCAACAGAGGGCTTTGAGATACTGTGCGGCAGGAGCGGCAGGGGCAATGACCTGATACTCAGGAAATACGCGGCAGACGACGACATCTGGTTTCACGCGCACAACTGCCCGGGTTCGCACTGCCTTATAAGGGTCGCGGGCAGGAAAGGCGAGGTTACGGAAAAAACGATAACAGAGGCGGCCGCCATCTCCGCGCACTACAGCAAGCTGAGTTCGTCAACAAAGGTGGAGGTCCTGTACACGGATGCGGGGAACGTAAAAAAACCAAAAGGCGCCAAGCCGGGCACGGTTGCGGTCAAGACCTTTAAGACTATCCTTGTTGAGCCGGGTGTGGTAAAATCGCCTCCTCCGGAAAAGGCATCTTTATGACGAGGCTATTCAACCCCCTGTCGGATTATTTAAAAGAAAGATTCGGAGGCAGGACATTCAAGGTCACTGTTGACGCCGGATTCACCTGCCCCAACAGGGACGGGACAAAAGGGCGCGGAGGGTGCGTTTACTGCAAGCCTGAAACCCTAATCCCCCAATACATAGACGACAAAGAGGACATTGAGGCCCAGATAACAAGGGGCATTGAGATCGTCAGGAAAAGACACAAGGCGGAAAAATTCATCGCATACTTTCAGGTGCATACGAACACATACGCCGAGCCGTCCCGCCTTAGGGACATCTACGGCAGGGCCGTCCGGTTTCCAGA
>JBBTGV010000013.1:0-5499 GCA_038041305.1 Deltaproteobacteria bacterium
GAGAGACTTCATCCAGGCTACCTCTTCATCGCGTTTGCGTCCTGCAGCATCTCATCCACCGTCTGGATGGCCTTTGAATTCATCTCATACGCCCTCTGCGCCGCTATCATATTCACCATCTCCTCAACGACGCTAACATTGGACATCTCAAGATATCCCTGTGAAAGCAATCCAAGCCCCTCGGAACCGGGGCTTCCCGTCGTCGCGTCCCCGGAGGCGGATGTCGGGAGATAAAGGTTTTTCCCGATTGACTGCAAACCGCCGGAATTTATGAACCTTGCAAGCTCAATGTTGCCGACCTCCGTCGTGGTGGACGAGCCTGACTGCGTAACAGAGACTATGCCGTCCGAGCTTATCGTGGCGGTCAGCGCGTCCGACGGGATCGTTATTGAGGGCTCAACGGGGTATCCGTCCGATGTGACGATCCTGCCCTCGCCGTCAACCTTGAATTCACCTGTCCTCGTGTACGCAAGGGTGCCGTCCGGCATGGTTATCTGGAAAAATCCCTCCCCGTCTATCGCGAGGTCAAGTTCGCTTCCGGTCTCCTTGAAACTGCCCTGCGAGAATATCTTTTCGGTTGACACGGTCTTAACGCCCTGCCCCACCTCAAGCCCGGTCGGGAGCACCGTTGAGGGCGACGACGAGGCGCCCGCTGATTTTATCTCCTGATAAAGGAGGTCCTGATAGTCGGCCTTGCTCTTTTTAAACCCCGTGGTGTTCACGTTGGCGAGGTTATGGGAGATGATGTCAATATTCAGCTGCTGCGCCTCCATCCCTGTTGATGCCGTCCATAATGCCCTTATCATTGGTTTAAACCCCCTTTTTAAATCTTTTAAAATTCTCCGCAAAAAACAATGCGCTACACCCTGCCGACTTCCTCTACCGACTTCCTTGTCATGTCGTCAACGGTCTGGATAAGCTTCGTCTGCGTCTCGTACGACCTCAAGGCCTCTATCATTGACGTCATTGCCTTCACAACCGACACGTTTGAGGTCTCTATGTAGCCCTGCTCAATCTTTGCCTTTTGAGCCGCGAGCGCCTGAACATTGTCGGGCGCCACAAAGAGGCTTCCTGCCCTGCCAAGGGTCTCCGGCTTCTCAAAATACGCAAGCTTAAGCCTTTCAACCTGCTGATTGTTTTCTGTTATCACGCCGTCCTCGTCTATCGCCACCGCGGTTGAGCTTAATCTCACAGGGCCGTTCTCGCCCTGCACCTCATAGCCCTCCCTTGTGGTAAGCGTGCCGTCCGTGCTCAATGTAAAGTTCCCGTCCCTCGTATAGCGCAGACCCCCTCCGGTGTTCACGACAAAAAAACCCTCCCCCTTAATCGCAACGTCAAGAGGCCTTTCCGTCTTATCCATCGCGCCTGAGGAAAGATCCGTTGCAAGCGAATGAACCTGCGCATAGCTCCTTAATGAGTTTTTGGACGCCATCACATCCTTAAAAATTGGATTAAGCCTCTTAAACCCCGCCGTGTTGGCATTTGCAAGGCTGTCGGAAAGCACCTCAAGCTTTTTTTCCTGAAGCATGGCGCCTGATAATGCCACGAATATCGCCCTGTCCATTTCTCCTCCGCCTTTCCTGTTAACTGCCTGTCTGCTTAAATATAATGCACATATCGTGCCACATCAAACCGGCTAAAAAATCAAAAGGAATTTTAAATACTTGCCTAATTTTTAAAAAAACTCTTTTCGCCTTAACAGGCAATAAGATTCCGGCGCGGCAGTTTTTTCCTACTGCTTAACATTGTTTAACGCTGATATGAGTTCAAGTTCCCCCTTAAGAAGGCCGAGGCCGTTTATATCCTCATTCATGACCCCGCCTTTTAAAAACTCCGACGCCCTTTTGTACGGGTCAATTGCGCTTTTGCTGAAAGAGCCAGGATAATCCTGAGGCATTTCCGCGGCTAAAGGCATTTGCGCCTTAAGAAGAAGCGCTGACACGGCCTTCTCCCTTTCAAGGAGCCTTTTCTCAAGCGCCATAAGATCCCGCCTGCCCCTGCTGAGTTCAGAAAGCATGGTTGTTGCCTCCTCTATCTTCTCTGATATAAGAGTTTCCCTACCGGAGGCGTTATCCCTGTCTTTTTTCACGAAATAGAGAACCATACCCATAAGCGCAAGATCAACTGCCAGAAAAACTGCCGGCCATTTTTCCATTTCACGGTCCTCCGCAATATGAATAATGCAAAAGGTGTGCCTGAAAGGATTATATAATCCAGAAGGCCAATAATAAATTTTTGTGGATAGAAAAAGGCGGATGAAGATTGATTGGATTAGAACTGCTTATTTTTGTTAATAAATTTCAAGACTCTGTTTTAGGTTTTGCTCTACCTTCACCGACAACTCGCCGAGTCTCTCCGCATTCAGCCCAAGAGATTCAGGCAGATTGCCAAAATCCACGTCACTATTGACATGTTTTCTCAGACCAACGCCAAATTTTTGGCATAAAAGATCCGCCAATGCTATTATAGTGACCATGTTAAAGACATTTCGGTCCTTGTTTACATAATCGGCATTATCAAAATTTTTAACCAGTTGTTCAAGGTTTTCGGGAAAGCCCCATTTTTTAACGACAATTGCCCCTACCGACCTGTGCGAAAAATCAAAAACCTGAGCCTCTGCCTCGGAAAAGCCCATTGCCTCGTTATATATGTGCTCGGTAACCTTGGCGAATTCATCAGGATATTCATTGTTCATTATAACCATGCCGACATCATGAAGAAGGCCGCCTACAAACGCATCTTCCGGGTCTGCCCTTCTTGTCTGCCTTGCAATGGTTGAAGAGGCTATTGCCGAGCCTATGAGCTGCTCCCATAAGAGCTTCTCGGTGAGGCCGAACCTCTTGTAAACGTTTTTCATTGACGTCGCGAGCACGATATTGCGCACGGACGTAAGCCCGAGCCTTAATATCGCCTGGGTAAGGTTCTGTATGTCCCTGTAACCCCCGTAAAACGCGGAATTCGCGACCTTAAGAAGCCTTGTTGCAAGGCCCGGGTCCCCTGAAATAAGCTTTTTTATCTTTTCAATGGACACGTCCGGGTCCGACATCAAGGAAAGCACCTTCTGCGCCGTAACGGGCAGCACGGGGAGGTCCACTGCCTTTTGAATGAGCTCGTTTAGGCTGGGTTTTGTCTTTATGTTTATCGCCTGATCTATCATTACGACGCCTTTCCTGCTAAAGCATGCTTGCCTTAAGAAGCGGCGCGGGCTCCGCCTGCCTTAGACCTTTATCCGGTTTTTGCTGGGTCTTACGGCTTGTCTCCGTTGAAGCCGACTCGTTAAGGATTCTGAACTCTGAGACAAGGTCCTTCAGCTCGCCCGCGAGAGAGGCCATCTCGGTAGAGGCCTTTGCAACCTCGTCAATTGCCGCGACATTCGTCCTTGAGACCTCGGCGATGGACTCCATGTTCCTGCTTATCTCGTCCGTTGTGGCGCTCTGCTCCTCGGCGGATGTGGCGATCTGGCTTATCATGTCGCTTACCCCTTCAACGCCTGAGACAATCCTCTTAAGCGCGTTGCCGGCCTCATTAGCAAGCTTTACGCCGTTTTCAACCTTCTTCGCCCCGTCGTCCATGGCCGCAACGGCCTTTTGAGTGCCGTCTTGTATGGTCCTGATCATGGAGCTTATCTCCTTTGTGGCCTTTGTGGTCCTTTCCGCGAGCTTTCTCACCTCGTCCGCTACGACCGCAAAGCCCCTGCCCTGTTCGCCCGCCCTTGCGGCCTCAATCGCGGCGTTCAAGGCAAGCAGATTCGTCTGGTCCGCTATGTCGTTGATGACCGAGACGATGGTGCCTATCTCCTCTGAGCTTTTCCCGAGCGTCCTTATGTTGTCCGCCGTCAGGCTCGTAGCGTCCGCGACATCCTTCATGGCGATTATCGCGTCCGTTACGACATCGCCTCCCTTGGTCGCGGTGTCCTGCGCCTGCCTTGCCGATTCCGAGACCTGTTGCGAGTTCTTCGCGACCTCTATGACCGTCGCGTTCATCTCCTCCATTGACGTCGCCACCTGCGTTGTCTGGCTCGACTGTTTGTCAACGCCCGTCGCAATCTGCGTGGAGGTTGATGAGAGCTCCTCGGACGCGGAGGCAAGGTGGCGGGATGAATCGGCAATGCGGCCTATTACGCCCGACATCTGCCCCGCCATCTCGTCAACGCTTCTGCCGAGCTCGGTGACCTCGTCGGTGAATTCCCTGCCGAGGAATCTGACCCTTACATCGGCTCTCCGCGTAAGGTCGCCGTGGGCAAAGGACTCAACAGTCTCTTTTATCCTGATAATAGGCGCTATAATCTGGCTGTTCGTAACCCACATGAAGAAGACCGCGAGCACGATAGAGGCGCCCACGGCTATTATCATAATCTTCAAATCCCTCATGCCTTCCCTCTTTGCCGCTTCTCCAATGGCGTCGGTAAGTTCATCCGCGGCAAAGACTATCTCTTCAGTGTGTTTGCTGGTCAACTCCATTAGGTTTGCCTGAAAAATGTCCTTCTCCCTTACAACAGAGGATATCAGTTCCATCCTCTCAATCCATACGCCTTCCACGTCATTCAACTTCTCAATGAGCGCGGCGTTTGTCAAGAACTTAAGCCCGTATTCCGATGAGCCCTTTTTCAGACCGGAGAGCACCGTATGAAATTCTTTCTGGACCTTGTTCAGCTCGTCAAGCACCTCTTTCTGCTCATAATTGCTCCTTGCGTATCTCTCAAGCAGATACGCCATCTTTATTGTCCTTGCCCTCTGGAGCCCGGCCTGGTCTATGCTCTTTGCGTATGAATTGTCGTTGAGCGCGACAAAACCCTTTACAATGGTGTTCAACTTGTCCACAACCGGGAATGTGTTTGACTCTATCTCGCGCATCGTGTTGCTGAGCTCGTCCCCGCTTTCCATTGCCTTGTTGAGCGACGCGAGCATAGGCGCCCATTTTTCCTCAACCGCCCTGAGCTTCATCTCCGCGTCCGCGCCCTTAATCCTCGGTATTCCGTCCGCGCCGTCCCTTAAGACGTCAATCACCTTCCCGTATTCTTCCTTTTTTGTCTGGAATACCTGCTCCAGCTCCTCTTCGCCGTTCAGGATGTGGCGGTTAAGCGTGTAGGTTAGCTCTATGGCCCGCTTCCTCAAAGACCCCGCTATGGAAACCTGCGTGTACCTGTCGCCTATGCCAGCCACAAGGGAATAGACAATCGGCAGTTGTACAAGGAAAAGCACTATGAGTATCACATAGCTTCCTATGAACCGTGCCTTAACTGACGTCAGCTTCATGATGGGCGCCTTTCTTTGGGAATTGAGTCACGCTAAAACCCTTTGAATGTTCCATGGCTTAGGCAACGGCGCCCATTATTCCGAGCGCGTCCTTTTGCATGTGGTTAAGAATCTTTGCGACATCAAGAAGAATGATAAGCCTTCCGTCAAGCTTTCCGACGCCCTTTATGTAATCGGAGTCCGCGCCAGCCACGATTGAAGGAGGCGGCTCAACGGTGTCGGACGGAAGCCTTAACACCTCTGA
>JBBTGV010000013.1:5509-49808 GCA_038041305.1 Deltaproteobacteria bacterium
GTCCACCTTTAGCCCGACCGTTATATGTTCAACGTCAACCACGATTATCCTCGTCTCCGACGTTTTTTCCGCGGCCTGAAGCCCGAAGCGCCTTCTCAGGTCAAGAACGGGTATTACCTTGCCCCTTAGGTTGATGACGCCGTCTACAAACTCCGGGGTCCTCGGCACCCTTGTAAGCTCCATGTGGCGGATTATCTCCTGCACCTTGAGTATGTCAAGCGAGTACTCCTCGTTTCCGAGCCTGAAGGTTACGAGCTGATGCACCTCCTGCGAATCAATGTCTCTGCCGTTCTTTTCATCCATCCGAGCCTCCTTGGCCCTGCGAACCCTCTGGGCCAAAAAACTATTTTCTATAATCCTGTTATGTTTTTCTTAACCTCTATGATCATATTGTCGGCATTTTTTGCAAAAACCTTTAAGATTACGATTAAAAAGACATGCCGCGCTACCTGAGCTCAACAATGTCGCTGTTGACAACCGTTATGTCCACCCTTCTGTTCTTTGCCCTGCCCTCGGGCGTGTCGTTTGACGCAATGGGCTTGTATTCGCCGTAGCCGACCGCGACGAGATTCTTGGGGTCGTATTTGTGAGCCTCTATGAAATACTTGAGTATCCGTATTGAACGAGAGCTGCTCAGGTCCCAGTTTGAGGGGAACTTAGGCGTGCTTATCGGGATATTGTCCGTGTGCCCCTCTATCCTTATGTTGTTTGAGCTGTTTAGCTCCCTGAGCGCCGCCGCTATCTCGTCAAGCACGGGCAGACCGTCGTTTACGAGCACATCCGTGCCGCCCTCAAAAAGCATGCCCTCGGATATCCTTATGGTTATCCTCTGCTCGTCTATTATGAACGTAAGCTTGTCAGCCTGCGTAAGGTTCCTCAGTGTGTTCTGTATCTTGTAGGACCCCTTGGCGAACAGGCTCTTGAACTCATCCGCGCTTGCGGACTTAAGCTCCCTTACGAGCCTTGCCGACTCGGCGGGCCTTGATGCCCCGACAAAGAGAGACGGCGTGAAGGCCGACGCAAGGGACTGGCTTAAGACCCTGAATTTTCCCTCGTTCACGCTTGAAAGCGCGTACATGCTCGTGAAAAAAGCGAAAAGAAGCGTTATGAAGTCGGCATACGACACAAGCCACCTTTCATGGTTTTCGTGCTCCTCGTGCTTTTTCTTCCTTGCCATAAGCCTCCCTGAGCTTCACGGCCACTTTTATTTCGCTGGCGCGAGCTTTGCCTTTTCAGCGGACTTGAGGAACCCCGCGAGCTTCTCCTCAACCCTTCTCTGGTTTTCACCCTCCGAGAGGGCTATAAGCCCCTCCACCATCATCTCCTTGACGATGTTCTCCTCCCTGATCTTAACCTTCATCTTTCCCGCGAGCGGAAGCCAGAGAAGGTTCGCGGAGCCCACGCCGTAAACGGTGGCGACAAAGGCCACCGCTATTCCCGAGCCGAGCTTTGACGGGTCGGCCAGGTTCTCCATGACGTGTATAAGGCCCATGACCGCGCCGAGTATGCCTATGGTCGGCGCGTACCCGCCCGCTGATTCAAATACCTTGGTGGAGGCCAGGTCGTACTCCTCCGTGTAAGAGATGTCTATCTCAAGTATCTCCCTCGTAAGCTTGGGCTCGGTTCCGTCAACGACAAGCTGAAGCCCTTTCCTTAAGAACGGGTCGCTTATGTTTTTTATGCGCCCTTCAAGCGCAAGGAGGCCGTCTTTTCTGGCAATGCCGGCAAGCTCGGACAGGTTCTTTATTATCTGCCTCGCGTCGGACTTTGAGTTGAAAAACGCCTTTCTCAGGTTCTTTACCGAGAGCATCACGGTTGAGAGCGGATAATTGATAAACACCGCCCCCCATGTCCCGCCCAAGACGATGATGCCGGCGGTTGCCTGCATGATTGCGTGCATGCTGCCGCCCTCAAGCACCTGACCGCCCAAGATCGCGCCGAACCCCACGAGAAGTCCTACTACGGTTAATATGTCCATGAATTACCCCGCCTTCCTCCGTCCCTCATAAAATAATCAGATCATGTTCGTTATCTCGCCGGCTATGTTTTGCAGCGGCACCACCTTGTCCGCAACGCCGGCGTCAATCACGGCCTTCGGCATGCCGTATACCGTGCAGGTCTCCTCATTCTGCGCAAGGGTCTTTCCGCCCTTGTCCTTTATGAGCCTCATTCCCTCAAGTCCGTCATGGCCCATGCCCGTGAGTATCACGCCGAGGGTCCTTCCAAGATAGACCTCGGCTACCGACTTCATGGTTATGTCAACGCAGGGCTTGTAAAGGGAATTCGCCGGCTCATCGCTTAGCTCAACGCAAATATCGGAGACCCCGCGCCTCTTAAGCCTTGTCTGCACGCCTCCGGGACACAGAAGCGCCTGACCGCTTTTCATCTGGTCCCCGTTCCGGGCCTCCCTGACCTCAAGGCTCGTGAGCTCGTTCAGCCTCTCCGCGAAAGCGCCCGTGAAAGACTTAGGCATGTGCACGGTGATTATAAAGGGCGTCAGGATCTGTTTCGGCAGCTTTGTAAGCACATCCTGTATCGCCCTCGGCCCACCGGTTGATGCGCCTATGGCAACGACCGCGACCTTCTGCGTTACAAACGACCTCTGCGGCGATACGACCGCGGGCTCCTGCCTTTTAAAGATATTTATGCCGGCGAGCTTGTGCCTTTTCCTGCTCACCGCCTTGACCTTCTGGACAAGGTCGTCGTGTATCTTCATCATATCAAGCGAGGACGTGGTCAGATTCTTCGGTATGTAGTCTGCGGCGCCTTTGTCCAGCGCCTCAAACGTCGACTTCGCGCCCTCAACGGTAAGGGAGCTTACGACGAGTATCGGCGTGGGTCTCGCGGACATGATGGCCTCAATCGCCTCAAGTCCGTTCATCCTCGGCATCTCTATGTCCATGGTAATTACATCCGGGCAAAGGCTTGCCGCCATCTCCACGCCTTCTTTCCCGTCCCTTGCCGTGCCGACCACATCAATGTCGCGGTCGGACTCAAGCATCTCCTTAATCACCCTTCTCATGAACGCGGAGTCGTCCACTACCAGTACCTTTATCTTTGATGGCGCGGCTGTGATTGTCATTGTCTTAGATATAACCTTTCCGAGGTATTTACAAGCCCGGCAACGTCAAGTATGAGTATGACATTGCCGTCGCCGGTGATGCACGCCCCTGCGATTCCGTCCGTGCCCTTGAGATACTCGCCCATTGACTTCATGACGATCTCCTCCTGTCCGTGGAGCTTGTCCACGAGCAGGCCGATGCGCTTTTCCCCTATGCCGATTATGACGACATACTTCCATTCCGTATTCGTCGCCGAGAACTCCCCTTTTATGAGGCCCGCGAGCCTCAATATCGGATACACCGTGTTCCTCATGTGTATGACCTCCCTGCCTTCAACCGTCTTTATGTCGGAATCCCTGAGCCGTATGTTCTCAATGACCGTTGAAAGCGGTATGCCGTAGACCTCGCTCCCGGCCGCGACCGTAAGGGCCTGTATGATCGCGAGCGTAAGGGGAAGCCTGAAGGTAATCTTCGTGCCTTTGCCGACCTCCGAGTCGGTGGATATGGTGCCGTTTATCCGCATGATGTTGGTCTTGACCACATCCATGCCAACGCCCCTGCCTGAGATGTTGCTGATCTGCTTCGCGGTTGAAAAGCCCGGCACAAAGATAAAATTAAGGATGTCGCTGTGCGAGAGCCGCTCCGCGTCTTCCATTGCGATAAGCCCCTTTTCAACGGCAGACCTCTTTATGACGGCGGGGTCTATGCCCTTTCCGTCGTCCTCAACGGATACCATTATGTGCCTGCCCTCCTGATAGGCCGTAAGCGAAATAGTCCCGCATCTCGGCTTGCCCTTCAACGCCCTTTCCTCCGGAGACTCCAGGCCGTGGTCAATTGAATTCCTGATAAGATGTACAAGCGGGTCCCCAAGTTCCTCTATGACGGTCTTGTCAAGCTCCGTCTCCTCGCCTCTTATCTTAAGCTCAATCTCCTTTCCCGTCTGGCGGGACAGGTCCCTCACAAGCCTCGGAAACTTGTTAAACACCTTCGCAACGGGCTGCATGCGCATCTTCATAACCGCGAGCTGAAGGTCCGACGTAACGAGGTCAAGCTGGGATATCGCCTCATTGAAATGCGATGCAAGCTCCGTCTGGATGTCAAGCTCGGATAATTTAAGTCCGAGCCTCTGAAGCCTGTTCCTTGAAAGGACCAGCTCGCCGGCAAGGTTCAAAACAGAATCCAATCTGTCTATGTCAACCCTTATGCTCTGCTCTTTGTCCTTTTCCCTCGCCTTCTCCGCGTCCTCCGCCTTCGGCCTTGCCTTTGAGGCGTCCTGCGGGGCGTTCTTCTCCTGCTCAGCCGGCACTGCGGCCTTCTTGTCCTCAGCGTTAGCGTCAGGCATGACGGCCTCGGGCGCCTTGGCTTCAGGGGAAACCCCTAAAACCACGGGCGGCTCAGGGGCCGTTATGTTTTCATTAAGAGGCGCGGGCGCGTCCTTCTTAGCCCCCGCGCCGACGCTTAATATTGCCTGCAACGCGCCTATCACAACGGAGCAATCCTCTTTCCTGTCGTTTCTCTCCTTTATGTTTTTAAGGAGCACCTTTATGAGGTCAATTGACTGGAGTATCGCATCCATTATAAGCGAGGTCACATGCATCTCGCCTTTTCTGAGCTTGTTGAGCACATCCTCCGTGATATGCGTTACCTCCACCATCTGCTCAAAGCCTAAGAAGCCGGCCGCGCCTTTAATGGTGTGCACGGACCTGAAGATGTCGTTCAAAAGCCCCGTATCGTCAGGCGACTTCTCAAGCTCAATGAACTTCTGGTCAAGCGAATCAAGCGATTCGGTCGCCTCCGCAAGAAAATCGGCTACGATATCCGCCATCTCGTCCGGGTATGACATTTCAAGGCCCCTTTAGAACAAACCGCGTTTTTTGATTCAGACGTCCGTCCTGCGAATAAAAACCCTTTAAGCCTCAAGCTCCTTAAGTATCTTGTCCACGAGATTCTGGTTCAGAGGGTCCGTCTTTGCGCCCGCGTCCTTCAATTCCCTCAGCATATCGCCTTTATTTTCAGCGCCTTGCTCAATGCCGAGGTTCAGCGCCATTTCAAGAAGCCTCGTCTCAACGGCCGCAAAGCTCGCTATCACCTTTTTAAGCTTCTGCCCGGAGAGGTCGTGGAACGACAAATGCCCGAACATCTCCATCATCCTCTGCTTCGTGGCCGCGTTCAGCGCCTCAATGCCTGCAAGGAGTTCCGCCCCGTTTGCCGCTTGAGCGGGAGGCAGGGCCTGCGCCCATTCCGAAAGGGCCGTAACCTTATGCCCGATCTTTTCGTTCTCGTCTATAAGCCCCTCAAGTATCGTCATTATGTTGTTCGCCGCGTTTTCCAGGTCCCCGGTAACGGTCTTCAGCTGGTTTGATGCCTCGGGTATCCTTTCCGCGCCCTCCATGACCGTCGTCTCAAAAGTCTCAATCCCCTTCCTTGTGTTGTCAACGAACCTTGCAAGGTTGGACAGCTCTTCCTTGATGTTCCCCATCACGTCATTCCACTTGCTTGACATGTCGCTCTCCTTCTATAATGATAATTTTTCCAAAAAAAACAGCCACGGGCCTTACTGGGCCGAGTTAATCTTTGAGATTATGATGTCTATCCTCTCCTTAAGCGCGGTTGCCGTAAACGGCTTTACTATGTAGTTGTTGACCCCCGCCTGAACGGCTATCACGACATTTTCCTTCGCCGCCTCGGCGGTAACCATAAGGACCGGCGTTGACTTAAGCGACGGGTCCTGCCTTATGCTCTTTAGAAGCTCAATGCCGGGCATAATCGGCATGTTCCAGTCCGTGATGACGAAGTCAAACTTCGCGGCCCTGAGCTTCTCAAGCGCGGTTGAGCCGTCATCGGCCTCGTCAACGTTCGTGTAGCCTATCTCCTTAAGTATGTTCCTTATTATCCTTCTCATCGTTGAAAAATCATCAACAACGAGTATCTTCATGTTGTTGTCAAACATATCCGCCCCTCCTTGGTTTTTACCCTGCCCCGCCTTTTCTCTAAATGTGCTTTTCTATCTCGTAAAGAAGCCTCTGCGGGGTTATGGGCTTAGTAAGGTACGCCGTAACCCCGGCCTTTTTGCCAAGCTCCTTGTCCGCCTCGCTTGCCTCCGTCGTAACCATTATTATGGGAAGCCCCCTGTAGACGTCCTGTTGCCTCAAGCTCTTTGAAAGCTCCAGCCCGTCCATCTGCGGCATGTTAAGGTCCGTGATCACAAGGTCAACCGGGTTTGCGGCAAGGATCTCAAGGGCCTCTATGCCGTTTGAGGCGCATGATATCCTGTAGCCCTTGTCCCTGACCATGTACGAAAGGAGTTTTCTCGTGGTCGCGCAGTCGTCAACTATCAATATGCTTTTTGCCAAGTACGCCTCCTATGCCTTCTGATACACTACGGTTCTCTCAAAACTCGCGGGCCTGAAAACCCTCGTGATGTTAAAGAGCGTCTCCGAGAAGCCTATAAAGAGATACCCGCCCTTATTCAGGCTGTCATAGAGATGGCCGACGACCTTTTTCTTCGAGTTGTCGTCAAAATATATGAGCACGTTCCTGCAGAATATGACGTCAATGCCCCTGATCGTCTTTATCGCCTCGGTGTCCACAAGGTTTATCTTACGGAAGGTCACCATCTCTTTTACGCTTGAGTTGACCCTGTAGCGCTCGGACGAGTTCGTAAAATACTTTCTGAGATACGCCTCCGGCGTGTTGCGTAGCGAATACTTTTCATAGGTCGCGGCCTCGGCGGACTTAAGCACGGTGTCGCATATGTCGCTGGCAAGCACCTCTATGCGCCATCCCTTATACAACAGACCTGACTCAACGAGCATCATCGCGAGCGTGTACGGCTCCTCGCCGGTTGAGCTTGCGGCGCTCCAAAGCCTTAAGGTCTTCGGAGAGCCGTTCTTTTCCTTTTCGTTCATGGCCGCCGGCACCACCCCCTTTATGAACGCGTCCAGCTGGCCCGGGTCCCTGAAGAAACTCGTCTCATTGGTTACTATTGAGTTTATGAGGCTGCTTATCACCTTTTCCCTGTTCTTGTCGTACATGAGGTAATAGTAATAATCCTCAAATGTCTTGATCCCGCTTTCCTCAAGCCTTCTCTGAAGCCTTGTCTCAATAAGATACATCTTGCTGTCCGGTATGTATATCCCGCACACCGAATATATGAAATCCCTCAGTTGCTGAAAGGCCTGTACCGAGAGCTTGGGCCTGCTATTTATTCCGATGGTGAGCATTTTAATTGTTCCAACGCCTCTCTTACGGCGCTTCTTACATTTTCGTCCGGATGGTCAACAAATGCCTTAAGCGCCTGAGCGCACTCATCTGTCCCTATAGAGGCAAAGGCCTTTGCAACGGCTACCTTCACGGGCGGCTCGTCCGCGGCAAGCGCGCGGATAAGCGCCCGAATGACGTCCGCATCCGGCATCTCGGCAAGGATCATGACGGCATGGTACCTTACCCAGAGATTGCCGTCGCCGAGGGCGCGCATAATGGCGGCCTTTATCTTGTCGCCGCCCCAGCCGGTCAACGCCTTTATGATGGATATCCTGACGTCATCGTTTAAGTCCTTAAGCCCCTCCAGCACAACATCTTCCGCATCTGTTATGCCGAGCTTTGCAAGGGACTTGTAAGCTCCCTTTCTAACCTCCGGATTTGAATCAGCGGTCGCGGCTTTAAGGCCCTCAAGCGCGGACTCATCGCCGATTACGCCAAGGCCCCTTGCGGCCATAACCCTTAATTCATGGCTCTGGCTCTTAAGGAGCTCAAAGAAGCCCTCTTTAACCTCGTCAGAAGGGATATTGGCAAGGGCATCGGTCATTGCCTCCATCACGTCCCTGTATTTTTCAGCCTTTAACGCATGAAAAACGTCTTTCACGGCGCCTTCGCCTGCTATTGCTAAAAGTGCCCTTGCAGATATCTTCCTCGTATGCCCGTCAGTGCTGAAAAGCGACTGCAAGAGAACCTGCACCGAGCTTTTAAGGCCGATTGACTCTATGGCCCCTATCACTATCCTTAATTCATGCTGGTCAACCCTGTCAATAAGCCCGGCAAGAAGCTCTATGCCCTCCTCTGACCTTGTCTCTCCGATGGCCCTTACGGCAAGCATCAGCGTAGGCCCGCCTTTTTTAATCCGGTCCCTTAATACGGGAGAAAGGGGCGCCGTGCCGGATATTGAAACAATCGCATCAACGAGAACCGCCTCTGTGTCTTCATCTATCTCATGAAGCGAGTCCGCGTAGGCGAAAACCCTGTCAAGGCCCTGCGGACACCTGACAAGCCCAAGGCCTTTTAAGGCCTTTTCGGCAACGGCCTTGTCCGCCTCATTGAGCGCCTCGGAAAAAAATCTAAAAAGCGACTCCCTTAATTCTTCGGACGGCTTAAACCCGCCGGACGGGGAAAACGCCTTTTCAACAAGCTCAAACACGGCATCAATGGCATGGACGCTCCGATCCTTTATAAGGTTCTGTATTTTAAGGAGCACTCTGCCAGACTCCCTGCCCGTGGAGAGCCTGCTTAACGCCTCAAGCGCCGCGTCTTTAATAAGGGCGGAATCCTTATCCATCATCTCAAGAAGCGGTTCAAACGCGCTTGCGTCCTCAAGATAACCAAGCCCCTCTATGGCGGAAAACCTCACCCACTCTTCGGCGTCGCCCGCCGCCTTCAGAAGCGGGCCGATCGCGCCCTTTGCCCTGATCCTCCCCAGGCAGAGGGCAACGGACGCCCTGACATTGGGATTGGCGTGGTCAATATGCTTAAGGAGCATGTCCCCGGCATTCTCATCCCTCGTATTGGCTATTAAGTCTATCGCGAACTTTACAACATCATCGTCTTTGTCGTTGAGCAGGAACGAAATCGTTGAAAGCGCGTCCGGACCGAGGTCCTGTAGGACCTCTATGCCAATATTCCTTAAAGCCGCATCCTCGGACTTGAGAAGCGGCGCGACAGAGGACGCCACCTCCTTGCCCCTGATCGCCGTAAGCGCGTTTATGGCGGCCTCCCTTACGCTCTGGTCAAGGTCGGCAAGGAGCGATACAACCTCAGGCAAGAGCTCAGTTTTTCGCCCATCGCCGACGAGTTCGCAGGCGTCCCTTCTTATACCAGGGTCAATGTCGGACAGACTTTTTCTTAACTTGTCCACGCTGTACATAACAATTATCCTTCTCTTATTTATCGGGCGGACGCGTAATTTCTTTAATCAATTGGAAATGCACGGGAATCAATCGCGGAAAGGCATGTTTTTTATGGCGGGATTGAATTTAAAACCGGTTTGAGGGTTGTTTTTTAAACTATCCGTATAAGTGTCTCCGCGTCTATTCAGGCGCCAAGCGTCTTTTTAAGCCTTGCCTTAAGCCTGTGCATGGTCTGCGAGTGAAGCTGACAGACCCTTGATTCCGTAATCTCAAGGACCTTGCCGATCTCCTTCAGGGTGAGCTCGTCATAATAATAAAGCGAGACTATCAGCTTTTCCTTCTCAGGCAGGCCCTCAACCGCCTCCGCCACCCGCCTCTTTATCTGATTAAGCTTGGCAACCGCCATAGGGTCTTTGCCCTCCGGGTCTTTTATGCATTCAAGTATGTCCATGCCCTCGTCATGGTTTACCCCTATATCCTCAAGGCTAAATACGCTCAACGCGCTTACCTCGCTCAGGATTGAATGCAGGTCGTCAATGGAGATGCCTAAGAAATTCGCAACCTCGTCCGTCTCGGCGGGCCTTCCCGTCTTTTTCTCAACCGCCATAAACGCCTTCTCAAGCTGGTTTGACTTATCCCTCATGGAGCGGGTCATCCAATCCATGCTCCTCAGCTCGTCCATTATGGCGCCCCTTACCCTGATGGATGCGTAGGTGTTGAACTGAACCCCCTTTGACACGTCAAACCTGTCAATCGCCTCAAGCAGCCCTATGGTCCCGGCGCTCATGAGATCGTTTACGTCAATGTGCGGCGGCAGGTTCATCGCCACCTGATACGCGATTATCTTGACAATGTGCAGATTGTCAATAAGCAGCTTGTCCCTTTCCGGTTTCTTAAGTGATGAGGCCTTCGGCGTCTTTGTATTTATCATGTCTTCACCCGCTTTCTTAAAGTTGTCCAGCTCCCTGTCCTATAATGCCCTACCACACCCTGCCCAAAACCTGCCTCCAGAAAAACTGCATGCCGCCCTTCAGGTCTTTTTTAGCGGGCAGCGCCCACAGCTCCCTTGCTATCTCCTCGTAGCAAACGCTCGCCTTTGAGTTCGGATAGATCTCCATGACGGATTTCTGTCTTAAAACGGACTTCGTGACATTCTCGTCGTAAAGCACGCACCCCAGATAATCAACCGAGACATTAAGGAACCTCTGGGCCGCGAGGCTTAATTTCCTGTAGACCTCAAGCCCTTCCCTTCTTGACCTCACCGTGTTTACAAGGAGCCTGAAACTCTGCTCCCCGTGCTTTTTATAAAGCACCTTCATAAGGGCGTATGCGTCGGTCAGGGAGGTCGGCTCAGGGGACACGACCACGACTATCTCATGCGCGGCGACGTTGAAGAAAAGCACATTGCTTGATATCCCGGCGCCCGTGTCTATTATCATGACGTCAATCTCCGTGGAGAGGTTTTCAAGGTGCGTCATAAGGCCAAGCCTTTCCTCTGTCCCGAGGTTGGTAAGCTCCTGCACGCCTGAGCTCGCGGGCAGTATCATTATGCCCTGAGGCCCCTCAACCATTACCTCCGAAAGCGTTTTCTCTCCCCTTAAAAGATGGCCTATATTGTACTTCGGGGCAAGCCCGAGGAGCACGTCAACATTCCCAAGGCCCAGATCTGCGTCCAGAAGAAGCACCTTCTTGCGCATCCTTGAAAAGGCGACAGCAAGGTTTACGGTTGAATTAGTCTTGCCTACCCCGCCCTTGCCGCTGCTTATGGCTATCACCCTTGTGGAGGCCGCCACGCTCCCGCGCCCCGCGGTCTCGCGCCCGTCCAGCATCTGCCCCCTTAGACCTGCCGCCTGATCCATTTTTTTATTTCTCCGTTTTCTTTATTTTTGACGCCCTTACCGCGGGCCGTTGATAAACGCATTACGCCGGAAGCATGAAATTAATGAGCCTCTCCTTAGTCGCCGGCTCTATGTCGTCCGGCACGCCCTGGCCGGTTGAAAGATAGCTGACGGGCTTTCTTGCGAGTATGGCCGCGTTAAGCACGGAGCCGCGCCGGGATGCCTCGTCAAGGTGCGTAAACACAAGCGAATCTATCGGCAGGGGCGAAAACCCGCGCAGATTGTCATAGAGGCACTCGTCCCTGCCCTGTGCGTTTAACACAAGGTTAAAGCGTATCTTCGGGTTCAGCCGGGAAAGCTCGCCAAGGTCTTTTAAATGGGCATTGTCTTTTATGGTCCTGCCCGCGGTGTCTATGAATACGGTATCCTTGTCGTCGTGCGCCTTTAGAAGCAATTGAAAATCACCGGCGCCCCTTAAAACCTCCACCGGCACGCCCATTATCCTGCCGTAAAGCTTCATCTGCTCCGCGGCCGCTATCCTGTAGGTGTCCATCGTAAAAAGCGCGATCTTTTTCCTCCTCTTGACCGCCTGAAGCGCGGCAAGTTTCGCGATGGTCGTCGTCTTTCCGACGCCGGGAGGGCCGATGAACGCGACAATTGACCTGCCTGAGAGCGGGTCGGCCACGCTTAATTTTTCATTAACCCTGTCTCTTACGCACGACCTGACGTAGCTCAAATCCTTTATCTTGTCCGCCTGAACGCCCTTAATGGTGTTCAGAAGCACCTTCTCGGCGAGCCTTTCGTCTATGCCGCTCTCAAGCATCTCCTTCTTAATCCTTAAAAAAACATCGGAGGCGGGCGAGCCTTCACTTTTAAATACGCTCCACATGAGTTCCTTAAGCTCCCTAAGCTCCTTCAGCTCCTTTTCAATTGACGCGTGCGTCTCGCCCTTTGGGGCCCCCGCGTTGGAAACTACCCCTGCCCTGTTGATCTTCAGTGGCTCGGCGAGGTCGTAATCCATCGCGGCGACTATCTCGGCGTGCGCGGGGCCGTGGGTCTTTGTCTCAAGGATAAGGGCCCCCGCGCCGAACTCCTTTTTTACCGCGTTCATCGCCAGCTTAAGCGTTGGGGCGTTGAATCTTTTGATATGCATGTCGCACCTCTTTATGTTTGAATATTATAATCTCCCCGCGAGCCCCGCGGGCAGACTACATCTTTACCATCTTTAACGTCTGAACCCTTATGTTGCTCGCAACCTCGTTGTGCGAAAGGACGGCAACCGTCGGGAAGGCCCTCTCCGTAAGCCTTCTCACGAACCTCCTTGTCTGGTGCGACACAAGCAGGAGGGGCTGGTGGCCCTTTGCGACCACGTCCTCAAAACCCTCCTTAAGCCGCGCGATTATCCTCTGCGCAACGGCCGGCTCTATGCTTATAAACGACCCCTGCGGGGTTTCATGTATGGACTTCTGTATGGCGTCCTCTATCTCCTGACTGAGCGCGACAACCTGCAGCACGCCGTCATGGTTCTGGTATGCCCTTGAGATCTGGCGCGCAAGGTTCATCCTCGCGTATTCCGTCAAGAGGTCCGCGTCCTTCGTCATTGTACCGTAGTCCGCAAGCGTCTCAAGTATGCCCTGGATATCGCGTATTGAAACCCTTTCCTTAAGAAGGTTGTGAAGCACCTTCTGTATGACGCCGAGGCTTAAGATCGCCGGGGTGATCTCCTCAACCACCTTCGGATGGCTCTTTGAAACCCTGTCAAGCAGCCCCTGAACCTCCTGCCTGCCGAGTATCTCGTGGGCGTGCATCTTCAAGACCTCTGTTACGTGCGTCGCCACGACGGCGGAGTGGCTCACGACCGTGTAGCCCATAAGCTGCGCCCTCTCGCCGAGCGAGTCCGAGACCCATTTCGCTGGCAGCCCGAACGCGGGGTCCGTCGTGGCCACCCCCTCAAGGCCCTGTTTCGCGTTGCCCGGGTCTATTGCAAGGGAATGTCCGGTCAGGAGTTCGCCCCTGGCCACCTCTATGCCCTTTACGAGGAACAGATACTCGGTCGGCTTAAGCTGGAGATTGTCCTTTATGTGTATGGGGGGGACAAAAAGGCCTATCTCCTCCGCGAACTGCTTTCTTATGGCCTTTATCCTCTCAAGGAGCTCTCCGCCCTCAGTAGAATCCACGAGTGGGATAAGCCTGTAGCCGACCTCAAGCCCGAGCGGGTCAACAAGCTGTATCTCATCCACGAGCTCCTTCTTCGGCGCCACCTTCTGGGCCGCCGCGGCCTCTTTATCCAGCTCGGCCTTTTCCTTTTTCTCAAGCTCCATATTCAACACGATGTATCCGAGCCCGCCTGTTGCGGCGGCGAGAACAAAGAACGCGAAGTGCGGCAGCCCTGGTATGAGGCCGAACACGAAGATTATCGCCGCGGCGATGAATATGGGCTTGGGCTGGACGGTAAACTGCCTGCCGATGCTCGCTGAAAGCCCGTCCTCCGCGGTAACGTTTGAGACGACGAGGCCCGCCGCGGTTGAAATAATGAGGGCCGGTATCTGCGCGACAAGCCCGTCTCCTATGGTCAAAAGAGTGTAAATCTTGGCGGCCTCTCCCACGTCAAGGCCCTGCTGAACGACCCCAAGGATAAGCCCGCCCACGATATTTATGACGGTTATCAGGATGCCCGCGACCGCATCGCCCCTTACGAACTTGCTTGCGCCGTCCATGGCGCCGTAAAAATCCGCCTCACGGGCTATGACCCCTCTCCTCCTCCTTGCGTCGTCCTCTCCTATAAGACCCGCGTTGAGGTCCGCGTCAATGGCCATCTGCTTTCCGGGCATCGCGTCCAGCGTGAACCTCGCGGCAACCTCAGCTATCCTGCCGGCGCCCTTTGTGATGACGACGAAGTTTATGATTACGAGGATCGCGAACACTATGAAGCCGACCGCGTAATTCCCCCCGACTACGAAATTGCCGAACGATTTGATGACCTGACCCGCGGCATCGGGGCCGTCCGCGCCGTGCAGCAGTATCCTCCTTGTTGAGGCGACGTTAAGGGAAAGCCTGAAAAGCGTCGTAAGAAGAAGCACGGTCGGGAAGGTTGAAAAATCAAGCGGCTTTGTAATGTAAACCGAGACGAGCAGTATCAATATCGCGACCGTGATGTTGAAGGTGAGAAGCAGATCCAGCAGGACCGGCGGCAGCGGCAGTATCATGACGACAAGCACGCCCACTATGCCGACCGGCAGCAGGTACTCCGAGCCCCGTCTAAGCCTCATTATGTTTTCAGCGGCATTGGCCATGGTATTCCTTGTTTACGCGACGGATTTCCTCTTAAGCCTGTAGACATAGGCCAGGACCTCGGCCACGGCCTTGTACAGGCTTACGGGTATCTCCATGCCGACCTCTACGAGCTTGTACAGGCCCTGCGCGAGGGGCTTGTTCTCCAGCACCGGCACATTGTGTTTTCTTGCGATCTCCTTTATCTTCTCAGCCAGGTGCCCGGCGCCTTTTGCGATGACCTTCGGGGCATTGGCCTCTTTCCTGTCATACGCGATGGCGACCGCGAGGTGGGTCGGGTTTGTCACGACAAAATCCGCCTTCGGGACATTCTGCATCATCCTTTTCCTCGCGAGGTCCCTCTGGATGGTGCGGATGCGGGATTTGACTATCGGGTCTCCCTCCATCTCCCGTGCCTCCTCCTTTATCTCGTCGCGCGACATCTTTAGGCCCCTCTGGAACTCCCACCTCTGATACACATAATCCAGAACCGCTATCACCGCCAGCACCCAGACCGTCTTAACCATTATTGAGAAACTTACCCTTGCTATGTAGTAGAGGGACGCGGCAACCTCCATATCCACGAGAAACGGCATGTTCAGCCATTCCTTCTTTACATTCACATACACGACATAGCTCAGGATGGATACCTTTACGATGGACTTAAAGACCTCAACGACCGACTTGAGCGAAAAAAGCCTCTGAAACCCGGGTATGGGGTTTATCCTCTCCATGTCCGGCTCAAAGGGCTTGCCGGAAAAACCGAATCCCGTCTGGGCGAGATAGCTGATTGCCCCGAAAAGAGGGATGGCCAGTATAGGCGCGACAATCACAAGGAACTTTAACGATACGTGCTTAAAAAGCTCAAACGCGGACTCCGCCGTGAGCTCCGCCCTAAACGGCGCGAAAGACGACCTCATGAACTCGGCCACCCCCGTGGTCATCCAGAGCCCGGCGAAATAAAAGACGATAAGCGCGCCGAGCATTACGAGGAAGGAGCTTAACTCTTTTGATACCGCGTATTTTCCCTCCTGACGCGCCTCGTCAAGCCTTCGCGAGGTGGGTTGTTCTGTTTTTTCCTGATCGTTTTCAGCCATGGTTAGCCTGCCTCATGAACACGAATATGCCTTCCCACATGACGTCAAATATCCTGAGCATGGAAGACTCAAATAAAGGCATTGATATCATAATCATGATAAGCCCCGCCGCGATGGTTATGCCGAAGCCTATTACGAACATGTTCAACTGCGGCACCGTCCTTGCTATTACTCCCAATGCTATGTTTACGAAGATGAGTATCGCAACCACCGGGGCCGAGAGCTTGACCGCGAGCACGAACATCTCTTTTGAATAAAGCACTATCTGCTCCATGAGCGCCCCGTTGAGCCTGAACCCGTATGACGGTATGGACTCAAAGCTCTTTTTTAACGCCATGATAACCATCAGGTGCCCGTTTACGCTTAAAAAAAGAAGAAGCGTCAAAAGGCTCATCAACCTGCCTATGACCGTCACCTGCGCGCCGTGTATGGGGTCATAGACGTTCGCCATGCCGAGCCCCATCTGAAAGCTCGCGATCTGGCCAGCGAACTCCACGCCCGTGAAGATGAACCTGACGAGGAGCCCCATGGCAACCCCAAGCAGTATCTCGCCCGCGACGCCCAGGATGAGCGCGATCGCCGAGACCGGCATCGGCACGCTTGGTATAAGCGGGGTCAGCACCAGCGCCACG
Source organism: Deltaproteobacteria bacterium (assembly GCA_038041305.1). Taxonomy (GTDB): domain Bacteria; phylum Desulfobacterota; class GWC2-55-46; order GWC2-55-46; family GWC2-55-46; genus JBBTGV01. The sequence continues at coordinate 21,528 of JBBTGV010000013.1, forward strand.
AGAAAGGAAAGCCCCATCTTGATATGCATCGGCACGTTGAATGCGCCGAATATCGGAGCGGCGAGAATGATCGCGGTCGTCCTTACGAACACGAAAAGGAATGTGGATGAATTGTTCAGGAGAAACTGGATTATCTCCATTGGACGCGCCCCCCGCAGATTTTACGCAAAACCCAGGCCATCGCCTACCCCACGTAATTCGGTATGTTGGTTATAATCATGCTTGTAAACCCCATAATGATGTCAAGCATCCACGGAAAAAACAAAAGAAGCGCGAGGAACACGACGATTATCTTGGGCACGAACGTCAAGGTCATCTCCTGTATCTGCGTTACCGCCTGGAATATGCTCACCAGGAGGCCAACCGCCATGACGATGATCAATATGGGCGCGGAGATGAGCAGCACTATCTCTATGGTCTGTTTTCCCAATGTCGTGACGAATTCAGGCGTCATTCTTATTCCCCCTTAGTGGAAGCTCTGCACAAGAGAGCCAACGAGCAGATACCAGCCGTCAACCAGCACAAAAAGCATCAGCTTAAACGGAAGCGATATCATCACGGGCGGCAGCATCATCATGCCCATTGACATCAATACGCTTGCAATCACCATGTCAATTACAAGGAACGGAAGGTATATGAGAAAGCCTATCTGGAATGCGGTCTTAAGCTCGCTTGTGACGAATGCCGGTATTATCGCGATCGTGGAAATGTCGGATTTTGACTTCGGCGTCTCTGAATTGGAGAGCTTAAGGAACAGCTCTATGTCCTTCTGCCTCGTGTTCCTGAGCATGAATTCCCTTAAGGGATCAATGGCCTTTGCAAGGGCCGAACCCTGGGTTATTGCGCCCTGCATATAAGGCTTAAGCGCGTCTTCATTTATCTTGTTAAACGCGGGCGACATGATGAAAAACGTAAGGAACAGGGCAAGCCCTATTATCACCTGATTCGGGGGGGACTGCTGCACCCCGAGGGCCTGACGCAGTATTGAAAACACGATCACAAGCCTCGTAAACGACGTCATCATGAGGAGTATGGCCGGCGCAAGGGACAAGACCGTAAGAAGGAGCACGATCTGCACCGCTGTGGCTACCGAGTCCCTGCCCTCGCCGCCGCCGCCGAGCGTAAGAGACACCTTTGGAAGCGACAGGGGCTCCGCGGCGGCCCAAACAGCGGAAGGCAGAAGCAGTGCTGCGAGCGCCGCAACAAGGGATATCGTCAAAAAAATTACGGCAAAGGGCTTTTTCATTTTGTCATCCGTTAAAAAAACCGAAGAGCGAGGTCTTTCTTGACCCTCCGATCTTCTTAAGCGCCTCAATGGCATCGGGATTTTCAAGCTTCGCAAGCATTGAGATTGAGTTCTGCGTTACGCCGAGCAGGAGCCACTCGCCCGCGACCTCAACTATCGCGAGGTTTTTCTTCTGGCCCATGAAAAACGTGCTTACCACCCTTATTGGCGACTTAAGCCCCTGAATGCCCGCGCCGGCGCCCTTGTTCATGAAATATCTTAGGACCCACAGGAAGGCGAACATGAGGCCGAGGACGAACAAAAGCATAAGGAGCGCCTTTACGAGAAAATACAGATAGGAGCCGTTCATTTAAGCTTGTTTATCCTTTCGCTCGGACTCACGATATCGGTCAGTTTCACGCCGAATTTTTCGTTGACTACCATCGCCTCGCCCCTTGCGACAAGCCTGTTGTTCACGAATATCTCAACAGGCTCGCCGGCGAGTTTCTCAAGCTCAACCACGGCGCCCTGACCGAGCTGGAGAAGCTCCTTGATCATAATCCGCGCCCTCCCGAGCTCAACCGAGACCGTAACCGGTATGTCAAGTATCATGTCCATGTTCGTAACCGGACTTGAGGTCTCTGGCCTCAGTTGGTTGAATGTAGCCGGCCTTGCGTTGTCCTGCTTCTGCTTTTCGTCCTTTGCCTTTTTTTCCTCGGCAAAGGCCGCGCCCCACGGGTCGTCATTGGATGTCGCCCCGTTTTCAGCGCCTCCGGGTGTATTTCCCACATCTTCCGCCATGGCTCTAACCTCCTTCCTTTATTGCCCTTCCTTTATTGCCGACAATATCTTCATCGCGTAATGGTTGTCTATGACCCCGGGCCGCGCAAGAAGCCTCGGCGCCCCGTCAATGAACACCTTTAGCGGGTCCCTTGACTTCTTGTCAAGCTCAATCAGGTCGCCCGGCTTGAGGTTCAACAGCTCCTGAACGTCAATCGTAGCCGTGCCTATCTCGCCTGAGATCCCAAGGGTCACATAGTCAAACTGCTCCCTGAGCCTCCCGCTCCACTTCTTGTCAACCTCCGCGGTTGCGGCCTTTTCCGTGCCGTACAACCTCTCCATGATAGGCTCAAGCATCGCATACGGGATGCAGAAGTGAAACCTGTTGCTTACCGCCTCTATCTCCATCCTGAACGTTGACACGAGCACAATCTCATTCTGCCCCGTGATATTCACGAAGTGCGGATTCATCTCGGCCCTCGTGAACCTGAAGTCAACCGGCGAGACGGTCTTCCAGACGCCGATCATCTCCTGAAAGATTATGTCAACGACCTTCCTTATCACGGACTGCTCAACCGAGGTGAAGTCCCGGCCTTCAACCCTTGTGTGGAACCTCCCGTCGCCTCCGAAGTAGCTGTCAACTATGAGGAACACGAGGCTTGGGTCTATTGCGAGGAGCGCATTGCCTTTAAGCGGCGACATGGTGAACACGTTAAGGCTTGAAGGCATATGCAGGTTTCTTATGAATTCCTCGTACTTCATCGCCTTTGTGCCGTCGGGGCTGCAGTCAATCTGCCTCCTCAAAAAATTAAACACAGAACCCCTTATGTTCCTGCAGAACCTCTCGTATATCATCTCAAGAAGAGGTATCTTTCCCCTTACCGCCTTTTCGGGGTTATGAAAGTCATACGCCCTTACGCCGGCGGCATCATCGGAGCCCCCGTCGCCCTCTGTTTTTATCTCTCCGTTTGAGAGTCCCTTGAGAAGGGCGTCAACCTCGCCCTGAGTAAGTATCTGCTCTGCCATGCTAAAAAATCCCCCGTGTTTTTACTGTATTACGAAATCCGTAAAATAAGCCGTCTTTACGTGGCTTTTCCTCAAAAACTGATTAACCCTCTCAACGACTTCATCCCTCATCTGATACTTTCCCTCAACCGTGCCTATGTCCGCGTAACTCTTGCTGCTTAAAAGCACGATAACCGCGTCCCGCACCTTTGCGGTCTGCGCCTCAAGCTCCTCTGTTGTCCCGTTGCCCGTAATCTCAAGATTTATGGTAACCTTCAAATACCTTGTGCCTGAATTGTCCTGCAGGTTTACGACAAACGGGTCAAGTCCGAAGATCTGCCCTCCAAAACCCTTTTCAAGCGCCCCCTTGGGCTTTTCATCCTTGCCCTGCGAGGACCCGCCCCCTCCCCCATGAGACGGAGCTGGCTCTTCGTGCTTTGAGGCCTCTTCTTCTCCCTCTGCCTTTGGCTCTGATTTGCTCGCAAATACAAGATAACCCCCTGCGCCGATGCCAAGCACAAGCACCCCGGCTATTGCAATAACGAGGATCTTGTTGGCGAGGAGTTTTTTTATCCCTGTTGCCGGTTGTTTGGCATCCTTGCCTTTTTCCTTATCATGTTCCTTTTCCTTATCCTTTTCCTTGGCTGTATCTTCCGCCATGTCTGCTACCTCCTGACTTAAGATGAAAAAGCATGAGTTGCTTGCGATATTCAATATTAAAAGGCTATTTTAGCTTATTGCAATACCTATGCCAGAAGGCCGCCTTATTTTTGGCGCTTGTAATTTATTGCAAAACTGCTTGAAAAACATAGATAAAATCATGCGGCTGAATTGGCCGTGACGGCATTTTCCCATCCGCATCAAGGGCCCAGTCAAGGGATTGTATTGTTTCGCGTCATTAAAATGACTGCCAACAAAAAGATTAGGGGGTGCGTTTCTTCAACGCACCCCCTAAATCAGGACATACGGCCATCGGTTTTCAGTTGAAGGTATTTACCTCTTCAGATTCACAAGCTCGGCAAGTATCTCATCGGTCGTCGTGATTATCTTTGAGTTTGCCTGAAAACCCCTCTGGGCAGTTATCATGTTCACGAACTCCTGCGCTATGTCAACGTTTGAAAGCTCAACCGTGCTTGACTGGACAAGGCCCCTTCCGGATGAACCCGGGCTGCCTATAAGGGCCTGACCCGAATCAAATGTGGCGACATAGAGGTTGCTTCCAGCGCTTGAAAGCGCGGTCTGGTTTGCGAAATCGGCAAGAAGGACCTGTCCGAGGGTCAGATCCCTCCCGTTTGAAAATATGCCGGTCATTATCCCGTCCTGGTCAATGCTTACGCTCTGCAGGGTCCCGGATGCATACCCGTCCTGCGTAAGAAGCGAGACGCCTGAATTCGTGCCGTATTGGGTGGTGCCGTCAGTGCCTGTGCCGCCCTGAGTGATGCTCTCGCCGAAGTCAAATTCAATCAGCTGTCCCTCTGCCGAGCCGCCCGTAAAGTCAAAACCGCCGGATACGTTAAGGTAGGTTGCCGCGCTCTCGGTGTCCAAGGCGCCGCTGGTCGTGAATGAGACTGAGCCGCTTGCCTGCACCTCGGTTGAGCCTGAGACCGTATCCGTACCGTCAACGACCGCATACCACTCCCAGTCGTTCCCTGTTGCGGACTTTGAGGACTTCCTGAAATAAAGCGTTACGACATGGTCGTTTCCAAGCGAATCGTATACCGTTATAGGCGTTGAGAAGTTTGAGGTGTCGCCCGCGTTATTCAGGTCAAACGCGCCGCCCGCGTCGTCGCTTGAGGCGGTTGCGGCGGCCGCGATGGTGGAGTTAACCGTGTAGCCGAGCATCGCCCCGGCCGATGTGGCGCTTGTCGTCCAGTCAATGTCAAGGGAGTTTGTGCCGGTATTTTCAATGGTGTAGAAGCCGGTCTGGTCGTCGTATGTCACTTCGTATGTGTCCGTGGTGCCGTTCGCGGACTCAAGCGCGGTCTTTATCGCGGCCGCGGCCTCGTCGCCCGTGTACGCGGAGCCGTCTGAAAGGCCGCCGTCGGTGATGAGGCTTGCCGTAATCCAGCTTGTTCCGCCGTCAACGGAAAAATCAATGGAATCGTTTGAGCCTGTCGTGAACACGTAGCCGGTTATTGTCGAGTTTGAGTCAAGGTTTGCGTTTATGGTGGCAATTGACGACGAATTAGGCTCAATCGTGTCCGTTGTAAGGACTAAATCCTGTATCGTGTTCTGAAGCGTGCCTGTTGAGCTTGCCATGTAGCCCTGAAGCCTTAAGCCGTCCGCGTTGACGACATAACCGTCCTTGTCTATGGAGAACTGGCCGTCCCTCGTGTAGTATGTGGTGGCGAGCTCGGCGTCCTCCACAATGAAGAACCCGTTGCCGCTTACGGCGAGGTCAAGGTTGTTGCCAGTCGTCTCAAACGCGCCTTGCGTGAACGACTTGGTTATCGCGCTCATCTGCACCCCAAGCCCTATCTGGTTGGAGCCTGAGAGGGTCTGGCTTAATATGTCCTCAAAGCTTACGGAACTGCTCTTGAAGCCGACGGTATTCACATTCGCGATGTTGTTGCCTATTACGGAAAGCTCCGACATGTTCGCGTTTAGCCCGCTTACCCCGATATAAAGTGATGCCTGCATGACATACCCTCCTTTTTATCCTTATTGTTGTGTTTTTAATAAATCTCTTTTATGTCTTCCTGCGCCACTGTCTCTTCGCCGACATTTATGGACGCCGCGCCGTTGGAGAGGCTTACGCTGCCGACGGTGCCGGTGACATAGGTCGTTACGTCAACGGAATTGCCGTTCGCATCCTTTGCGTTGACATAGTAGCTGTATGTGCCTTCGTCAAGGGCGTCCCCGTAGTCGTCCGTGCCGTCCCAGCCACCCTCATAATCGCCGTAAGAGGCGGCGCCGGCGTCTATGCCCCTTACAAGCGCGCCCGTGGAGTCGTATATTGATATCATGACGCTCTGGGCGTCCGAGGCAAGGGTATAGCCCAAGAGCACGTCCTCGCCGTTGTATTCAAACGAATCTCCCTCTATCTTAACCGACCTTCCGACAAGCCCGGACGTTGAAAACGACTGCATGGTTGATATGTTGTCCGCGACATCCTCCATGCTCGTCCCAAGGTTCGTAATGCCCTCCAGCGTTGAGAACTGGGCAAGCTGCGCGACGAATTCCGTGTTGTCCATGGGGTCAAGCGGGTCCTGATTCTGCAGCTGCGTCACAAGGAGCAGTAAAAAATCATCCTTGCCGACCGTGTCCGTCGCGCTTGTCGCGGCGGTTGTGTCTGAAGCCGTTGTAAGACTCGCAGAGGTTATTGCGTCTACCGACATATCGCCTCCTTTTCGCGGCCTAAGGCCGCTCTTTTAACGCCTTTTATATGAAAATGTCTACGCCGGAGCTTATACCGGCCGCGGCCCCGTATAAAGGGGCGCGCACCATCCGGGCTTCATCATCAGCCCCGTTGCCGGAAAACCCGTGTCCAGGACCGTCGGGATTATTGTAAAACATATTGCGCTGCATGGAATCATTGAAAGAACCGTGATTCAGGTCTAATGCCGCGTTTCTGCCGAGCTCAACCACAAAATTATCAAGTGCTATGCCGTGGCGTCCCAATACCTCTTTAAGGGCAAAGGAGCCTGACTCAAGTATGCCCTTAACGCCCTCATTATCAACAGTAATGGTCGCGTTAAGGAGATTGTCCTCAAGGCTGAGCCTTATGTTCAGCTCCCCTAAGTTGTCCGGATAAAGCCTTAGGCGCACCTCTGTCAACCCCTTTGACGGCGTTGACTTGAATGCGCTGTCAATGGCGTCAAACACCTGCCGGGCCTCTGTAGAGGCCGTCTCAGCGGCCTTGACTCCGGCTTTGCTTGAATCGGCGAGGCTCGCAGCGAGGCCGAGCGGGCCTTCATCAGGGCCTTTGAAAAATTGAACGCCAGAATCCCCGGCCTCCCTTACGCTTTCCTTTAATTCATCAGCAGCGAGCCCCATGGCATCGCTGTTGCTTAAATCAGATTCCGGCGCACCTTCGTCAGTGCCTTGTCCCAAGGCGCCGTCACGGGCCAGGGAAGCCGGCTCAAAACCCTCTATGGCTAAAGGCTTCTCTTTTACGGGATTTTCCCTGTCGCCCGCCTTATCGCTGTTTTCAGGGACATCGCCTGCCGCTGTTTTTTCGCCGTTGCCCTGTAAAGCCTCCGCATACGACAGGGCGGCGTCTAAGGCGGCCTCTGCCGCATCATCAGACAGGGAACTCTCATTCAGGGCAGCGGCTAAACCTACCTGCTGAAAAACAGGCTCTTCAGTTTCAGACAAGCCCTCTTCAAACCCTTCATCCTTCGCCTCAGGCAAGACATCAACGGAACCCGCCGGGGATTGCATTGAAAAGGCCGTTGACTTGGCAATGTCAATGTCGCCAGCGTCCAACGGGCCATCGGACAAAGGGGATAAGGCCGCGATATTCACGCCCAGAGGCATACTGGCCTGAAAGGACTTACCCGCTTCCTCAGTTTCATCTTCAGGCGCCGTATCTCTTTCAGCCTGCTCCGCCGGAGCGTCCTCTTTTGCATCAGAGGCCTGAGTCTTGTCCGCGACAGGTACGCCTTGCGTTGAAGGCGTTGTCTCGCTGCCGGGATTATTCATCTCAGCATCAAGCGTCTTAGTAAAATCAGCATCGTCGGAACGCATGTCTTTGGCAGACGCTTCATTGAAAGAGGCGTTTTGCTCTGCCCGGCTCGCGCTCATATCAAATATTGAGATATTCATGTCATTCTCCTGCAAAGTTATAAATGCAATAGGCGTGCCATATGCGTCTAACTTATAAAATCACAATGATTTCAACTAATTGCACATGAAAGGCCAAGAAATGGTTAAAGGACTTTTAAAAAAATCAGGAAGGAACTTCCCCCTGCAACGGCATTATTTTCCCTGTTGCGGATAATTCTAATGGCGGGTTATGTCATTTCAAGGAAAGAAGGTATTTTAAGATCATTGCCTTGTGATTAAGTCTTTCAGGCACCCATGCGTATTTATCCGTATTTTCTGCGTCATACATAATATCAGGCGCGTTGTCATTGCACCTTGTCCAGAGCGCTCTGCCCTTTGCCGCGTTGTTAAGGAGTTCAATTGCATGGCCCTTGTAAGCGCCCTGCACATGGTCTTTTTGGGCCTGATACCTGAAATAACCGCACCTTATGTCTTTTATGAACCTTTGCGCCTCCCTCTGGTTCCAGAACGAATCATCAGAGGTCGGAAAATCCTTTAACGGCTCATGGGTGTCGTTCTTCGTCGTGTTAAACCTGTTAGAAGGCCCCTCCCAGTCAAATATGAACTTCACGCCTTCAACGTCCTCCATCGCAAGCGCGCCCGTTGCTATTATGATTCCGATTGAAAAGGACAGTATCCTGACCCCCTCCACGTCCGGCAGCCCGGAAAAATGCCTTATCACGCCCAAAAGCTCCTTTTGGTGGCGCGGGCCCCAAAAATCCTCTTTTCCGGGGCTTTTCCCCCTCCCTGAAGGGTCGTAGTGAAGGACTATGTATCCGGCGGAGGCAATGTCTTTCGCGCTCAGGAAATCAAACCTGTCGTAGTCGGTGCCCGGGCTGTTTGCGCCCGGCACGATTATGACGCCCGGAAACCCGCCTTTTTCAACCGGCCTGTGCATGTGCGCGTAAAGCCCCGCGCCTCCGTCAATCCATGCCTCTTTGTACGCGGTCTTTTTCAACCTTATGTCCAAGAGGCCTGAAAGCTGAAGCCCTGCCTTAAGATTATTTATCCTGTATATAAGCCCCATAAACCTATTTTCTTATAAGGAGTCCCGGAGAAAACCTGTCAAGGAAGTGCAGGTACTGCGGGTATTCCGAGGCATACGACTCAAGGCGCCTTACGAATGCCTCGGTCATGCGCCTTGGATCGTCCTCGGTCAAAGGCCTTTCTATTATTATCGTATAAAGGAACCTTGCCTCGCCCGGCGCTATAAACATGGGGAGTATCTTTGCGCCTGTTTTTTTAGCGAGGATTGAGGGGCCAAGGGGAAATAGCACGTCCTGCCCGAAAAACTTAAACGCCTCGTGTCTTCCGACATGCTTATCAGTGCCCGTGCCGTCGCCGGTTATCATTAAAACGCCGTTGTCCTTTAACCACCTGAACGCGCCCCTTAGGAACGCCTCCGCGTTTATCACCTCTGCCGGCATCTTTGACTCGTAGAAAAGCCGGAGCTTGAACGCGACATTCCTTCCTATCCAACTTAGCCCCTCGTCGCTCGGCAACCCTATCTGCTTCATCCGGTACCCGAGCCTCGCAAGCGCCACAAGCGGAAGGTGCACCGGGCCGAAGTGCCCGTGCACGAGTACCGCGCCGAGCCCTGATTTAAGCGCGCTGTCAAGGTGTTCAACGCCCTTTATGTTAACGAGCCTTTTTAACTCGTTTGCCCCAAGCCTCGGGAATATGAATATGAAAAGCCTGTCTATGTAATGGTTCCTTAAATACTCTCTTGATATTTTTCCAACGGTTTCAGCCGGGCAATCCTTTCTTATGCGGCCGAGGTTCTGCGAAAGGACCTTTTTTTTGCCCCTTGAGAGCGAATAATGCAGGTCTCCCATCAGCCTTAGGATTGAAATGGCTGTGCGTACAGGTGAGGCCAGTATAAGCCATCTCAAGGGATACCACACAAAAAGCCTTAGGATGTCCCGGCCAATGCCCTCTTTAACGGTCATTTGATTATTGCGCTGAATAGTACTGGTTTAATTGGATATTAAACGAATTGACCCTGTCCGTGTCAAGCCCTGCGATGTTTCTCTGCTCATTCGGGTCAAGCGCGAGGTCAAAAAGCTCTGTCTCATCCCCTGTCTTTATAAGCTTATATCCGTCCTTTATCAACGATATTTTTTCCGAGTGGTCCCATGACCCCGCAATATAGGATATAACCGGCCTTCCCCCGAAATTGACATCCTGACCGTTTACCACCGGGATCAGGGATTTGCCGTCAATTGAAAGCGAATCAACGTCTAAATTGAGATAATCAAGCACGGTGGGCAGCGCGTCAATCGTGCGCACATATTCATCAACAGATAAACTCTCTGTCTGGCCCGGAAATTTTATAAGAAGCGGGACATGCAGGAGCGAATTATAGAGGTTGTCGCCGTGCGAAAAATAATTCGTGTGATCCGTCATGTTCTCGCCGTGGTCTGCCGTGATTATTATCAGGGAATCGTCGTAAAGGCCCTTTGCCTTGAGCGATTCCAAAAGAACGCCGATGCTATAATCGGCGAACCTTATCTCCGAGTCGTACGCCGCGACATAAAGCCTTGAGTCCTGATAAATGCCCTCTATGCTTAAAGGCTCCGCAATGCAAGCCTGCACATCAGAGTTAAGGTCTGTATACGCAATGCCATCGCTAAAGGAAACGACCTTGTTGCCCGAAGACGCATAGACATCGTCGTTCACGAAGTCATAGAGATAAGACCTCCCGGGGTCATAATCCCAATGAGGGCTTATCAGTCCGACAAACATAAAAAATGTCCTGTCTTTATTCGCGTCTGCGTCAAGCCATTTTACGGCCTTCTGAACGATCTGCTGATCTAGGTTTGACCCGTCAACGATCTGAAACCTTTCGTCAAAATCAGCATCAAGGTACTCAACCAAAACATTCGTCTGAAGCGAGACCGTTGCATAGCCTTTGTACTTCATGTGAATGGGCAGCGCCGCGCCCTCTTCAATCCTTTTCTTTTCATACACATTGTGTTCGTGATTGAACGCGAACTTGCCGAGAAGCATTGATGCGTATGAGGGATATGTCCACGCCGCCGGCGCAATGGCGTTTTTAAATACAACTGATTGCCCCGCGAATTCCGCGATATTGGGCGCCGTATCCCTTGCGTATCCCCATGCAGGGAGATGGTCAGCCCTTAAGGTGTCAACGACTATCATTACGACATTCGGGTTTGCCGTCTTTGAGCCCACCACAACCCTCTTTACGGAAGACACTGTTGAGGATACGTTGTTTGATGAATCCCTTACAAACGCATAAAGAGTCTTTTCCCCGTAGCCCTCGCTCAATTCATGGCTGATTTTAATTTCAAGCACGCCCACAGGCTCAATCGCCGCCCATCGGGCATCATCAGGCGAAGGCGCTTGAGGCTCCTCTGACACATAATAGCCCGTAATCGCCGTGTCATCCTCTGCACTTAAATCCACCGTGACTGTCCTTGAATCAATTGAGTCCTCGCCGTTTATGGTTAATGATAAATCCTGAGGCGGGGCCGCATCAATCTGGACATTTCCAAAATCATGCCCAACAGAGCAGCTGTTTAAGAAAATAAGGCCGATAATATGGAGAAAACAGATCGTTAATATTGAATTTATCCTTATGCCCAATGCCTTATAACACATTTGCCTTAAGTATGCTTATATCGGTTTTTTTATAGCGTATGCTACATTAAAAAACAAAAAAAATTTATGCCTTTAATGCCTACTTGCCTTTTAACGCGAGCATGCCGTTAAAGAATCTTTCAATATATCTTGTCCTGGGGCTTGTATAATATCTCGGAAAAAGAAGGTTCTCTCCTTTTTTAACGAATCCCTCGGACAGCGCTATGTCGTAGAGCTTTGTATGGGGCTCTATCCTCATTGAATTGAATTCAAAGTGCACCCTGTTCTTCATTTTTCGCTTTGCCTTTAACGCGAATTTCAGCATCGCCAAAAAATCCTTGAAAGTCTGGCCCGGAGGATTTTTGAAAAAATTATAGCACAACTCAAATCCCTGTATTCCGTTCAAAACCTCAAACGTGCGAATTATGTCGCTGTTCGTGATGTTTTTCTCCAATTTTTTCAAGGCCTTGTCCCCGAATCCGTCAGGCGACAAAATTATCTTTGTGCAGCCCGCCTTTATCGCAAGATCTATAAAGTCTTTTCTAATCCCCGCCTCAGAGAACCAAGCAGACCATCTGACCTTAAGGCCCCTTCTTAAAATCTCCCTCATTATCTCATCGGCATGTTTCATCGGAATATTAAACACAGAATCAACGAATGTGAACTCCGCAATGCCGTGAGATGAAAGGGCCTCTATCTCGTCCGCTATGAGCCTCGGGCTCCTTAAGCGGTAGCTCCTTCCGTTTAAGAACCCGTATATGCAGTATATGCACTTAAGGGCGCACCCCCTTTTCGTCTCAATGCCAATCGCATCCGGGGTTGCCTTGTACGCTGATGCCGGGAATATCGTCCTGTCCGGCAGGGTGGTCCTGTTCAGGTCCGCCTGCGGCGGCGCGCCTGAGAACATGACATGGCCGTCCTGCCGGTAGAAAACCCCTTTTACCCTGAGAGGCGCGTCAAGGTTGTCAAGTAGCCCCGCGATGATGTTTTCGCCCTCAAGAAAAACCCCGGCGTCAATAGTCTCCTCATCATCCATTATCTCTCTCGCGTACATTGAAAACCCGGAGCCGCCTACGATTATCCTGCCTGCAGAGGCCTGCCTAATCGCCTTCAGCGCGTCCTTGAAGAATTTATAATAAAACACGACCTTTCTCTTGTTCGTTGAGTCAATGTTTCTTAGGGATACGAGGACGGCCTGCGGGGAAAACTCGCTTAAAACGCGCCTCAGCTCGTCATAAGGGTTTTTGTGGAGGTTTAAGTCAATGCCCTTAAGCTCGTGTTTTTTTATGCAGGCCGCGATTGACGCAAGGCCGATCGGGTAAACAAGCGGCTCGGCCCCGCCGAGATAGGACTGTACGAGCAGAACCCTCATGCAGCGGCCTTAGCAGGATGGAGCAGCCTTTTTATAATATTATTCAGGGCCTTAAGGCCGATATAAAGGTACTTGAACACAGGCCTCATGGGGGCGCTGTTAAGGATATTGACCAGAGGCGGGTTTACGAGGATTTTCAGCAATGCGCTTGGAAAACGCCCGTTCTTTGAAAGCGTCATGAGGAGATTCAGGTAGTTCGGCGCCCTCATGGTGTAGCTCTTCTCGTAGATCTGTTTTTTCTCGTCGGTTATAAGCCCGTCCCTCTTTGCATCCTCGTAGAGCTTTGTCCCCGGATAAAGCACAAGCGAGAACGGCTGCAGGTGAAACGGCTTCGGTATCTCGGCAATGAGCTTAAGGGAGTCTATCTTGTCCGCATCCGTCTCATAGGGCACGTCAAGGATAAAGTCATAGCTCGGCGGAAACATTTTATCCTTATGCCTGTTTATGATTGAAAAGGCCTTTTTAAGCCTCTCGTTGTCCATTTGCTTTCTGTTGAATATCTCCTGAATCTTCTTGCTCCCGGTCTCCACCCCCATCTGGAGATAGATAAGCCCGGCGTCCACGAGCCTCTCCATCTTCTCCTCGGACATGGTCATGGGGCTTGCAAGGCATGAGAACGGAAGGTTTATCTCCCTCTTGTACACGCCGCAGAACTCGTCAAGGCTCTGCCTGCTCCTCGCGAAAAACGCATCGTCGGAAATCCACACAAACCCCACATAGGGCATGGTCTCCTTCACGCGCTTAAGCTCCTGAATGACATGGCCGGTGCTCCTCCATCTGAGATAATTCTGGTTGTTGTACATGCCCTTCAGCGTGTCGTTTATGCAGTACGTGCATTTGTGCGGGCATCCCCTGCCCGTCATGGTCTGGTACCCCGTCTTCTTAAGGTAATGGGAGACAGTGCCCTCCTCAAGTATCTTTTTCTGAAGCCCGTATGTAAGGGGCTGTATCCGCCCGGCGTAAAGCACATGGTGGCCGTTAAGGCTCCAGTCCGGGGCAGGATAGACGTCAAGGTCTTTGACAAGCGGCATGGGCGCGTTTTTTATAATCCTACCGTTGTGCCTGAAATACATGTTGCCCACGTCAAGGTACGGCTCTTTATTCTCCATCCTCCGGACAAGTTCAAGCATCGCGTCTTCCCCGTCGCCTACGCAAACCATGTCCGCATGCTCAAGACACTCAACCGGCCTTATCGTGGGATGTATGCCTCCCCACAGGACAGGGGTCTTAAGGCGGGCCTTAATCTTTTTCGTTATCTGGAGCGCCCCCTCATAGAAATTCGTCATGAGGGTTATGCCGACGATGTCCGAGTCCCTGCAAAGCGGTATTATGCCTTCAAGCACATTGTCGTCGTAGCGCTTAACGCCGAAGACAAGATTGTCCCCGAAAGGGTCTGGTATGAATATAATGCTTGTTGAATGGCCGTGGGCCTTGAGATGCGCGGATATCGTGCGTATCCCGAATGCGGTTATGTCCGGATAAGGCGAAATAAAGGTTATCTTCATGCTGTCTTGGACGTGGATTTAATGAAAAACCTGTAGAGCCTCGGGAAATCCCCGGTTAAGAGCGACCTTATCCCCTTGTATAACATTATAAGGAATTCCCCGGCATTATTGAGGCCCGTGTAAAGGTTGGACAAAGACCTCCGGTCAAACAATCCAAGGAAAACCCCCCCGGACAAAAACCTCACAACACACCTCGGAAAATATGAAAACCCAGCGAGATACATAAGGAAATTAAAATAGCTTCCTTTCGGCATATGCAGATGCTTTGAATATATCTCCCTCTGCTCGTCGGCCTCGTTCTTTATTATGCCGTCCCTTTTCGCCATGTGATAAAGCTCTGTGCCCGGGAAGCACACAAGGGACGCCCTCTTTAGCCAGAACGGCCTCGGAAGCCTTAAAACGAGATTTATGGTCTCAACGACATCATTTGAGCTTTCCCACGGGTTGTCAAGTATCACATGGTAGCACGGCGGATATATCCTTTTCCTGTATCTGTGGAATATTTCAGCGGCCCTTAAGATCGTCTCTGAAGGCACCTTTCTTTTATAAAGGTCTTTCGCGGCAACGCTTGTTGACTGTATGCCCATCTCAACGAACGCGAGGCCCGCGTCAACAAGGGCCTCCACCTTTTCCTCGGTAACGGTGCCGGGGCTTGCCTGAATATGGAACGGGAGGTTGATAGCGGTCTTATACGCCTTTGCAAACTCCGATATGTCCTCGGCGGACCTTGCAAGGAAGGTGTCGTCAAAAAGAAATATGCTTTCCACGAAAGGCATCTCCTTTTTCACGGACATCAGCTCGCCCATTACGTGGCCGGTGGATCTGCGCCTTAGGTACTTCTGCCCGCCGTACATGTCGGCAAGGGTCTTCTCGGCGCAGAACGTGCAGTGATGAGGGCACCCCCTTGTCGTCATTGTCTTGTATGAAAGGGTTCTTTTGTACGCGTCGCTGAAGCTGCCCTCAACGTGCGGCTCAAGCGGGAACGACCTTTTCAGAAGCTCCTTTGTCATGGGCTCTATTGACCCCTTGACGTTGTCGTAGATAAAATGCCCGTCCGGGCCGAAGTCGTAATAAGGAAGCTCGTCAAGGTTATGTATTAGGGGCCTTAGCGGGTTCTTCGCCACATGGCCGTCCTTCTTGCCCCAGATGTTTCTTATGTCGTGATACGGCTCGTTTCTCTCAAGCCTCCCTGCAAGCTCCAGAAGCGCCTCCTCCCCTTCGCCGAGGCAGACCATGTCCGTAAACATCAGGGTCTCAAGAGGCGCGACCGTGGGATGAATGCCGCCTGCTATCAACGGGACGTCCTTCATGGCCGCCTTTATCGCGCCGCAGAGCTGAACCGCCCTGTCAAGGTAATTGCTCATGAACGATATGCCGACGAGGGAGGACCCCCTGCACAGCTCAACCACCTCATCAAGTATCTTTTTTTCGTACTGATACTTAAAGCCTTCGGTGTGCTTGAACTTCTCAACGCCGCCGGGCAGGAATATCAGGCGCACATCCTTTTTGTGCCTCTTTAAATATGCCGACAACGCCCTTACCCCGAATGCCGCGACATCGGGCGGGGTGGGGGCCACAAGCGTTATCCTCATGACTTTACTATCCTCTTCAATGTCCTCACCCTTATAGATTTAATGAGTTTTTTAACCGGGTAGAGAAGGTCGTTTTTTATATACGGCTTTATCCTCATCCACCTTACCCTTGCCGAGCACTTGTAATCAAAGACCCACTGGGTTATGCCTATGACCTTTTCCTCAAACTCCTTTGGAGGGATGTTGTTGTTGAAATAATGCATTGGCCAGAACCCGAAGGTCCTCCAGTCAATATCGGCCGGCACAAGGCCGAGCCTTTTGCAGTCCTCAAGAAGCGGGCTGCCCGGTATGGGTTCAAAGATGTTGAAATTGATGTTCTCCGTCTTTATGCGCTTCATGACGCTGAATGTCTCGTCAATGTCGGCCATGGTCTCCTCCGGGAATCCGGCCATGAAGTTCGCGCCCGACGGTATGTCGTACCTGTATAAAAGGTCAAACGCCTCAACCACCTTGCCGATGTTTACGCCCTTGTTTATCTTCTTGAGCATCCTCTCGCTTCCGCTCTCTATCCCGATCGTTATGCCGCAGCAGTCCGCCTCCTTAAGGAGCTTGACCACGTCCTCGCTTAATATGTCGGCCCTCGTCATCGTGTCCCACGACACCTTCAGGTCCGCGCTCATGAGATGGTCGCAGAGGTCGGTAACCCGCTTTTTGTTTATCGTAAAGTTGTCGTCAAGGAACGAGACGACGTTTTTGTTGTAAAAGCGCGTTACATGCCTTATCTCGTCAAGCACGTTCTCATACGACCTGAACCGCACCGTCTTTCTCGTGAATGTCGGGGACGAGCAGTAGCCGCACCTGAAGGGGCAGCCCCTGTTAGTCATTATGCCTATGCGCTCCATGTGCTTGAACGCCTCAGGGAACATCGCCAGATGGTGCGCCGGAAACGGGAGCGCGTCAAGGTCTTCTATCAGCTCCTGGTCCCTGTTGTGCACGACCTTCCCGTTCTCAACATAGGAGATCCCCCTTACGTCCTTAAGTCCGGCCCGGCCCGGCCTCAGGGCAGATAAAAGCTCAACCGCGGTCTTCTCGCCCTCTCCCCGCGCGACAATGTCAACCACGCCGTAGCTTAAGACGTCGTCGGGCAGGAATGTGGCGTGGTGTCCCCCCCACACGACGACCCTGTCCTTTCTCCCTTCCTTCGCGAGCGTGCTGAACTTTACCGCCGAACCCACCTCCGGGCTAAGCACCGTAAAACCCACCACGTCAGGGTCAAAATCCTTCAGTACGGACATTACCTCCTGCCACACCGGATGCGCGTTGTTCTTCAAGGAGTCCTGATACTCCTTGAACTTCTTCGCCCGCTCCTTAAGCATGGCTACCTCGTCGGGCATAACCCCGGCGGTTATCCCGACCGTTGCATCCGCGTTCCAGACCCTGACCTCATGGCCCGCCTTCTCAAGCACGGCCGCTATGTATCCCGCGCCGAGCGGAAAATACGCGGACGGCCTGTAGCCCCGCAGCCTATGATATGGCGGCCTTACGAGCAATACCTTCATTTATTTCCCCCTTTGCGAAAAAGGCGCTGTCCCCTGCTGAAGCCTCCATGAATGTCCTTAACGCAAGGAACCCAACATAATGGCACGGGTATTTAAGGACATACTCCTCAAGCCTTTTCGCGAAAAACATCGTATTCTCCCTTACCGCGTCATGTTCCGTGTTTGAGGCCGCGTTAACCGCAATCGGCGGCTCAATTATAAGCCTATGTGTTCCGTTGCCCTGTCTGACCATAAAACACGGCAACACCTCGCAGCCTGTCCTCAACGCAATGGAGACGGCCCCGGTTGAAAACCTCGCAAGGCGGCCGAGGAAAGGGACCGTTACCCTGTCTTTCCCGCCCCCGCCGTCTATCGCGATTCCCAAAACCTCATTTCTCTTAAGGCACTGGAAGGCCTCTTTCATTGAACCGAAGATATTTATGTGGGTCACGGGCAGGCTCGCCTCATGCGCCCAACGCATCTTAAGAAGCGCCTTATGTATGCGGCTGAACCTCCTGTTGGGCATCTTTTCAATCCACACGGTTGCAGGCGCGCTTAACTGGCTCATGGCGTATCGCCTGTGCCCGATCGCCGGCATTATCATCTGGTTTGAGCCGAAGTGCGCGAAGAGGAGCATCGCGCCCCTGCCCTTTTTCAACGCATCGTCAAGGTGATTCAACCCGTCGCACCCGACGAAACAATCAATATTGCCGGGATTAAGCCTCGGAAACAGCATCACCTCAAGCTCATGGCGCATAAGGTTTCTAAACGCCCTTTTTACGACGCCGGCGGCATCCTCGGTCCGGCACGGAAGCCTTTTTGCCTCTGCCTCAAACGCGGTTCTCTTTCCGGACATCAGCCTGTACGCGATTGAACCCGCAACGCCGGCCAAAAAGTAAGCGGCCCTCAATGGGAGCGCCCATGCAATCCATTTCAAGGGATACA
This sequence comes from Deltaproteobacteria bacterium, assembly GCA_038041305.1. Lineage (GTDB taxonomy): Bacteria > Desulfobacterota > GWC2-55-46 > GWC2-55-46 > GWC2-55-46 > JBBTGV01. The sequence continues at coordinate 39,800 of JBBTGV010000013.1, forward strand.
TGTAGGCAATCCTTAATATGTCCTTAAGAAGCTCTTTCATGCCCTGCCTTGCCGTAATCAAGAAAAAGCGGATTTACCTTGTCATGACCAGCCCTTATGCGTTCAAACATCAGGTTGGGGGCATAGAAATGCGGGTATTTAAGGAAGTACCCTTTAAACACCCCAAGGAATCTCTCAACGCCGTCATCCGGGCTGCTGTATTCAATGGGCCTGCCTATTGTCAGCGTATGCACGCCGTTGTCGCCCCTTACGATAAAAAGAGGCATGATCGGGGCGCGGCACGACTGCGCTATCCTGAATATGCCGTTTGAAAGAAGCATGGGCCTGCCCAGAAAATCGTATTGCCTCATGTTGGCCCCAAGCCTGCCGTCCACAGCGCACAGAAGCACCCCGTTGTTCTTAAGGGCCTCGTGCGCCCTCTTGCCGAGCCTGTCGGCGATTATGATCCGTGCGGGCATCTTGTCCCCGATATGCCTTCTTCTCCTTCTTACCATGCCTGCGAGCAACCCTATCTTGTCGGGGCCCTGCTCGGACGGCCCGGCCTCCGCGAGCTGGCAGACCGAATACCCCTTGTATCCGAGCGCCGGGATTACGAGGAGGTGGTTAGAGAAGTGCATTAGCGCGAGCACCGCCCCCCTTCCCCTTGAAAGCGCGTTGTCAAGGTAATCCAGCCCCTCAAAATCAACGATTGAAAGCATCCTCTTTTTCCGGTCAAAAAAAAGCCTCTCCTCCTCGTCCTTGATCATTGAGGCGTAAGCCTTTTTAGCCATGCCTTTATACTCGTCATCGGAAAGCCCGCCTTGAAGCAATCTCAGTTCATCCCGCATCAGAGCGCCCCTGCCGGACCTCACCGCAAGACCGCCAAGCATGCCGCACACGCCCAACACGAGCATTTTAGGCAGGACATATATGAACCATCTAAGGACACACCATACGAACAAAAGCGCCAGATTCTTTATCATTCCATGTAGCCTAAGGATTTCAGCTTGTCTGTTATCTCTTTTTCCTCGCTGTCGGAAAAGCCGGAGGCCTTTCCCTCTGAACTCACGTCCTGTTTTGCGTATTTAATCGGGTTTTTGGACGCGTAATCCTCTGTTATCGCGCAGATTGGAACCCTCCCGTCAAGGCCCTCCGGGATATTCGCGCCCGTGAGATAAAGTATCGTCGGCGTAACGTCCTCAACCGATATCTTTTCAAGCGTCTTGCCGCGCTCCACTGCCGCGCCCGATGCGACGAATATGCCTTCCATCTCATGCCTGCCGGACCACCTGTGCGGGATAAAGAGGGCATCGGTGTATTTGCTCCCGAAGAAGAAAAACTCGTTCGGCGCTATCACCTGATAGCCCGATGAGCATATGGGTATGAGGTCAGGCGCGTTTTGGAGCGCGTCCCCGGAATAGACATCCCTTGAGCAATGCACCGCGTCAATCACATTTACGCCTTCCTCCGCGTCCTTTAAATCAAGAAGCCTTTTTTTAATCTCCCCGGCAACGGCGCCGTATCTATCATCAGGCACATTGTCCCTGTTTATGAAGATCCCTCCGGCCACCCCCTCCGAGAACGCGGTTGTTCCCTCCCAGTCAATAAGCCTTATGAACGCGCTAAGCTCATCGCTGGCCCTTTCGGGCATCCCCTTGCCGGAAGGGGACGGCTTAAGGTTATTCAGCACAGACTCTGGTATTATCCTTTTGATTGATTTTTTTATGCCTGAAACCACCTTTGAGCGGGCGATCGGCCTGAAGGCCTCGCCAGGGTCCTGCTTAAGCCTCAGATACCCGTTTTTTATGAGCCAGTTGTTAAGGAAAAACGCCTTTTTAAGCGGCCCGCTTCCGTGGTCCGAGACCATTATGACGGTAGGATCCCCGGGCGCGGCGTCAATGAGCCTGCCGAGCGTCTTGTCAAGCCTTTCATAAACCTTTGCGATTGAATCGCAATACCTCGCGTGGTCGGGGTGCGCCTTGTCAAGATACTTCCAGAAAAAATGCTGCACCCTGTCCGAGGCCATAAAGGCGACGAAGAAGAAATCAGGGTTAAACTTCTTTTGGAGGTAAAGCGCCGTTTTTTCCCTGTAATCCACCATCTCAAGGATTGACTTCAGGTATCCTTCCGGTTCATTAACCTGCCTGCATTCAAGCAGATACTTGCCGCAGTTCTTTTCAATCTCCTTAAACAACTCCACGGGGTGCATGAAATCCGGCGCGCCTTCGGGCGAAAACATCCCCGGTATGCAGAACCCGTTCACCCTGTCGGGCGGATATGTAACGGGCACATTCATGACCCCTACGCTTAACCCGGCCTCGGACAGGAGCGTCCATACCGGCTTAACGCGCCTTGCCCCGGCGTTCACGAACCGCACCCTCAATTCCTGCCTGTTAAAGCCCATGGCGTCAAATATGCCGTGTCTGCCGGGATTCACCCCCGTTGAGATGGTCGTCCACGCAACGGGCGTAAGCGGCGGTATCGTTGAGGTGAGCCTGCCCCATGAGCCGTTCTGCATAAGGCGGGCGAAGTTCGGCAGACGGCCCTGCCTTGCCAGCGGCAACAATATGTCAAATGTCGCGCCGTCCCAGCCTACCATCAGTATCTTTGTTTTGTTCACGATCATTTCCTTAATATAACGATTACCATTCTTTTTTCCATATAAGCGACGCAAAGGCGGACAACTCGTTTTTCTTGAAAATGCCCGCCGTATAAAGCACGCCGAAATACATTATCGCCCCAAGCACGGCGGCAAGGGCCAATGAGGCTGTATTCGGCCCCTTTATCAATAATACCACAGCTCCGCTTAAAATTCCCGCAAGACATGTCTTTGTCAGTACTTTGTCAAAAGACGCCTTAAAACCGGTATTTGACAGGAAATAGAGCGAAAAAAGGAATAAACCCGTGTAAGAGACAAGCGCGATGTACGATGCCGCCATGTACCCGTATTTAGGTATAAAGAAAAGCCCAGCGAGTATGTTTACGGCAAGCATGAGCCCCGCGTAAAACACGATGTATCTCTGCCTGTTCATGGCAACGAGCACCACGTTTGACACCATATCCATTGAAAGCGGTATGATCGCCCATGACACGACCCTAAGGGCCGGGACCGCGCCGAGGTATTTGTCGCCAAAGGCGATCCTGATAATCTCCTCCGCAAAAAGGGAAAAATACATCGCGATCAGGAAGTTCAGCACGAAAAAGTACCTGAATATCTTTTCATAGAAGTCAAACGCCTTTTCAGGCTCGTTGTGCTCCAGCCTCGCGATAACCGGGAACATCGCCGCGATCAGGGCCGCCGGCAGGATCTGCACCTGAAGAACCGTATTATGCGGGGCCTGAAAAAACGCGACGGACTCAAGCGAACCGAGCCACTTGAGCAGGAGCACGTTTATCCTTGAAAGATTCTGGCAGAGGAATACACCTATCCCGACTATTGCGGAATCCACAAAAAACTTTCTCAGCACCTCCCTCTTGATGTAAAGCTCAGGCCTTACGAAGCCCTTGAAAAGTATGATGGAGGTCAATGCGAACTGTATAAGGTTTGCCGCGGCTGAGGCCGCTATAATGCCAGTCAGCCCAAGGTCAAGCCCTACTGCGGCCAATATAAAGCCCGTAAGGGACAGGTAGTACACAAGGGCTATTGCCGGCTCGTAAAACATCTTTTCATAGGCCTGGAATACCGCCCTGCCGAGCATGCTGAACGCGAGAAAGGTCTCGGATGCGATTGCGACTATAAACGGGATCGTCGCCTCGGCCGAGAGGTCCATGAATTTTATAGACAAGAAAAGCGCGGCAACCGCGGTGGCGGTCAGGTACGACCTTAGCCGCAGCGCCACCCCGAGGTAATGCCCCGCGTTCTCCCTGTCCCTTGCGATGTCCCTTATAAGGACCTGCTGTATCCCGAAGTAGGAAAGGGCCATAAGCGAGGTCACGAACGCGATGATGAAGGTATACTCGCCGTACGCCAGGACGGAAAGGTAGCGGGCGACTATAATGAGGATGAAAAAAGAGGACGCCACCTGCACGCCTTTTGCCGCGAGTATGAAAATTGAATTTTTTAATATGCTTGAGTTTGTTGAAAGCACCGGTTTGAATTGTCCTTGGAATATGCGATTTAAGGCATGGCTTGGCGGCTTAAAAGAAACTATTTTTACCGGCAGTCTTCAGGGCATACCCCTTTTTCCCTTTCAACGGGGCCGCATACGCCGTCCCCGCACCTTCCCCTCTGGCCGTTCCTGCCCTCGCCCCTCTGCTCGGTCCGTCCCGGCCTCTCTGCGCCTTGTGACGGTTCATCATAGAGGTCTTCCGTATCTATGGGAATCGCCCCTGCCGTCTCATCCTCTATTATCAAAGGCCGCTCCGTAAGATTAAGCCTTATTGACCTGCCTTCAACGCCTATTATGTCCGCGTTAAAAGACCCGCCCGCCGCCACCACGGCCGTAACCCTGACCCTTTTGTACGGGACGTCTTTAATCAGATATTGGGCGCCCCCCTTGTTGTCGTTCCACGCTATCCAGACGGGCCGGCCCGCCATTAGGACCTTAAACACATACAATCCGCCCGAGTTCTCAATGGAGGTCATGCCCTCAAAATCCGCCCCGTCAAGCCTTGAGGCCATGAGCCTGTAGGTGTGGTACGCGGGCCTTTTCACGAGCCTGCCGGATACATCCCTTGAAACGATCGCCCCCTTGCTGAACGGGTCGGGCGCGCTCGCCGAGGCCGCAAGGGCCGTCCAGAAGACCTTCTTGGCCCCGACGGACATCGCGTATATGTAGCGCTTGAAAAGGTCCTGCGCGTGCTCGGTCTCTCCAGAATATATGCCCGTCGTCTCGGTCACGATAAAGGGGGATGTCTCCTCAAAATACTTCCTTTCAATCTTCCAGATGTCGTCCCTTAATATCACTATCCTCCTGTACTGCACCTCCGGGGGCATGATGCGCTTAAAAAACCAGTGCACGTCAAGCATGTCGTATTTTTTAAGCCCCGAGCTTATTGAGGCGAGCTTCGCAAAAAACCTTTCCGCGAAATCGGTCGTGGCGCCGAGGTCGTCAAAATAAAGCGCGGCGGCAATGACCGTTGCCTCCGGGTCGGCGGATTTTACGGCGTCGTAGGCAACGCTTAAGGTCGTGGCATAGTCCTCGGCAGTGCCGATCCAGTAATCCCTCATGAACGGCTCTTCCTCTATGAGCCAATATTTAACGGCGTACCTTAATCCCGGCATGTCGTCCCGGCCGTCAAAGTCGTACCGTTCAACGACGGCGGATACGAACCTCTTGTATTGCTCAATGTCCCGCGGCAGCCTCGGCACCTTTCTCTCGCCAGCCGCGGCCCCGGCCTCAGGCTCAGTGGCCCTTATGTTCGCCAGAAGCTCTATGCCGTTGGCCTGAAGATACCTCACGAGGCAGTCGTATTCGTCCCATTTAAACCCGGTGTATGCGCCGTCGGAATTTTTTCCCTGCACCCGCTTCCATATAAACGCCTGAAGCCCGCCGCCCTTGACCCATCTGACTCGGAGGTCCTGCATAAGCTCGGGCAGCCTTTTGTTCCACGAAAAAAATTCGCCCTTGTAGGTAATCGCGTCAAGGAATCCGAACGGAGACTCCGCGTATTGGGGCGGATGCGGAACGGGCTTGAAGCCCAAGGGCACCTCAGGGCATTGCGTCTGCTCCGGCTGGTTGGACCGCGCCTCGGTCCTCGGCCCGAGGGCAAGATACGTCTCTGCGCCGGCTGGGGCAACGGACAGGCTTAAGCCAAAGGCAAAAAGGACTGAAACCCAGGCAAAAAACCCCGCCCCTGACAATGCAACCGCCCTAAGAACGCCTGTTTTATGAAAATGTCTCAAGATATTATCGCCCCGTCGGCCCCCCAAAACCATGCCTTATGATATCAAAGATTCGCTCAGCCCACAACATAGACCGGCCAGGCCGCGCCTTCACGCGCCTTGGCCTGTTTAAGGACCGCGTTTGCCGCGACAATGTTTAAGGCGAGATAAAACCACGGATACCTGCCTATCATTGACGTAAATTCATACTCAATAAGCCCGTGCACGCAGACCTCTCCGATTACGATGGCGGATGTCGCGATAAGGATGATGTATTGGGGCGAGGCCCTGTCAACCGCCTTAAAGCACCTTACAAGCATTGCCAGGAGCATGTAAAACGCGATCAAAAAGAGCATGATGCCGAAGATGCCTATGTCAAAAAACATCGCAAGGAAGAAACTGTGGACCTCCGGCGACTGCGTGTAGTAGACGAATCCGCCGGGGCCAAGCCCGAAGAGAAGCTTATGAGGCCTTTCAACCATCTTCCTAAGCCCTGTCTTCCACCAGTCAATCCTTACGTCCATGCCCGTGCTCTCAAACTTTGACGAGGTGCTCGTTGACCTCTTGGCCTCTGAAAAAAGAAGCTCCCCCTCGTAGCCGAACCCGACGAGGAGCCTGTCCACGAACTGGGGCTTTGCTATGAGCATGAGCGCCGGTATTGCTATGACAAAGGCGGCGGTGAGCGTTATAAACCTTATCCTCCCCTTCTCGTGAAGAAGTATGAAGGAGATTATCCCGGCGGCGAATCCGATAATCGTGCCCCTTGATGTCGTCATGAACATCGCAACCGCCATAAAAACACCCGCGAACGCGTAATACGCCTTTTTGAGCCGGCCCGTTGCCTTAAGCGTCATCGCGATGGCGATAAAGACGACGGCGGAGAGATACCCGCCGGTCTGGTTGACGCCGCCCAGGCCCGCAAGCCGGTTGTTGTCCTTAAGAAGCCCGTACGAATAGCCGAGGTTCTTGCTGATAAAAACCTTTTCAATGCCGTCGTAATACATCGTCAGATAAAGGAATGCGCCGGTAACAAGCCCGGATAGTATTATCACGTCAAAAAGCGCGTCAATTGACTCGCTTTTCGCGCCGTACTGTATGAGGAGGTAGAAGATGATTATGTTTACCGAGAAGATTATCACATTGTGGAACCCGAAGGCCGCGTTCGGCGACCACAACAGCCCCTGCATCTCAAAAAAGAACAAAAGCGCCGCGACAACGCTCAAGGGGTTTTTCATGAAATGCCACTGGTTTCTCGGATTAAAGGCAAAGGCGGTGCCTATAAGGAGAAAACCCAGCACGAACACATAGAGCGGATACTTTGAGACATAGATGGAATCCATAAAAAAGACGTTCACGGTCTCCGTTGAAAAAGTAAGCAGAAAGAGGTAGAAGCCCAACCTCGGATTTATAACGATCGCAAGGATTACCGGTATTACGACGACAAGCGATATGAAGACAATGGATGAAAAGATAAGATACGAAAGCGCGACAAGGAAGGCGCACGCGACAAAAAGGACCGTAAGAATATTCTTGTTTGACGCAACCATCCAATCCCCGCCCTTTAAGGCTAAAATTTTCCGCCTTGCCACGTCCGTCTCTCGCGTCAGCCCAGCAGACTCGTCGGGCAAGTAAACGCCATTGCGTCCGCCCTGCCGGCGCCGGCGAGTTTTTCAATGCACAGACAGGCATCTGCCATCGGCGCAATGCCGTTAGTGAACCTGTGCGTATCGCTTGCGATCACATGGCCGAGGCCGTTCTCTATAAGCTTTTTCGCGGCGTTTTTTACGGTCCTGCCGTATGCCCCCAACAGGCTTCCCGCGTTAACCTGCAGGAGCATCCCGTTATCCGCGAAGGGTTTCGCGGCCCTGAAGTCCTGCATTACGTCCGGGCACCTCTCCGGGTGCGCCCATATGGGGACGATGTTGTTCGCCAGAAACTCAAAAACAACGCTTTGGGCATACGGGGGAATGCCGGAGAGCGGCATCTCAACGAGTATGTGTCTGCCGAGCCCGCCTATGGTTATCCTCTTTTCCCTCTTCACGAACTGCGGCAACCCCACCTCAAGAAGCACCTCCGCGCCGAGGACCAATTCAAGGCCCGCGGCCTTGAGCGCGAGCGCGGCCTTAAGCTCGTTAAACTTGTTCTCAACAATGTCAAGATATGCGCTTCTGATGAGATCAAGCGAGTAATGCGGGGTTGCCACCACTGCCTTTGCGCCGTCCTCCAATGCCTTTACGGCTATGGCTATTGATTCCTCCCTGTCCCTCGCGCCGTCGTCAATGCCGTGGAGTATGTGCGTATGTATGTCAACGAAACTCAAAGCCATTGGATGAGGTTGCCTTACTGGTAGTACTGGGAGTAGTAGTAATAGTATGAGGCCCTTGTGCCGCTCACCTTATTTAAGACCACGCCGACGAGGTTAAGATTGGCCTTTCTTATCTGCTCAAGTATGTCACCGAAGATGGTCCTGCTCGCCCTCTCGCTCTCTATGACGACGATTATGCCCTTTGCGTATCCGCCGAGTATTATGGCGTCGCTTGAAGGCAGAAGCGGCGGGGCGTCAACTATCACGATGTCGTATTCCTTCTCCATCTCGGAGATAAGGTGCTCCATCCTCTTTGATTCAACAAGCCTTGCGGGGTCCGGCGGGATGGGGCCCGTGGTAATGATGTCAAGGCCGATCAACCCCGTCGCCTGCTTAATTTCATGCACGTCCGCGTCTCCGGCGAGTATGCTCGTTATGCCCCTTGCGTTCGGCTTGCCAAACTGAGCGTGTATCGCGGGCCTTCTTAAGTCCCCGTCAATGATGAGGACCTTTTTGCCCTCGTTTGCGAGCGCCATGGCGAGGTTGGACGAAAAAAAGGTCTTGCCCTCGCCCTGTATGGAGCTTGTCACGACAATGCTGGTGACCGGTTTGTCAAGGGTTGCGAATTTCACGGAATTCCGGATGGACCTGAAGGTCTCGTTCAGATGGGACCTCGGGTCCGTCGTATCTATGAGCCGCGTCTCGTTTTTCTTGAGCTTAAGGATGCTTCCGAGGAATGTCGGGGTTTTAAATGCCTTTATGTCGTCCGACGTCTTTATCGTGTCGTCAAGGTATTCCATGAGTAGGGCCGCGCCAAGCCCGAATGAAATGCCCATGAAAATACCGACGATCGTGTTCATCACGACATCCGGATTCCTGTGCCTTGCGTCGTTCGGGCCGGGCGCAATGGCGGGTTCAACGAGGTATATGCTTGATATCGCCATTGACTCGGCAATGCCTATCCTGTACTGGTATGTAAGGAGCGTCTCGTATATGTCCTCCGTGACGGTTACCCCGAGCTGGACCTGCGCGCTATGGGCGAGTTTTTTGGGCAGCCTCATCATGTCCGCCTCATACGCCGCTATTATCTTAGGGAATTCCCTGTTCTGCGCCTCGTATCCGGCAAGGTCGGCGTAATACCCTGCCAACTTTCCGGCAAGGTCCTGATACACGGGGTCTACGCTTATGGTCTCGGTGCCGAAAACCTTTTGAGCCTCTTTCTCAAGAAGCGATCGCATCTCTCTCAGCTTGCCCTGTATCTCAACGACAGAAGGATGCTCGTCGGTATATTTGCTCCTTGCCGTTGCAAGGTCAAGGTACAAATCCCTGATGGAGAGCTTAAGCGAAATTATGATGTCGTTTTCCTTGATCTGCTCCGACGCCTTCTGAAATCTGGGTATCTTCTTCAGGTCTTCCTCAATCCTCTTTATGGAACTCCTCGTCTTAAATATCAAAAGGTCGTTGTCAACCATGTTCTTCTTTAAATCATAGACCTTCTGAATGATGTTTGAGGTCTCGGTGTCAAGGTTTACGGTCTTTTCAGACTCCTTGAACTCCTTTTGCCCCTCAAGGGCATTACGGTACTCCTGCCTCGCCTTCTCAATGTTCTCATCAATAAACTTCCTTGCGCCGAAGTAGTCGTCCCTGACCCTTTTAAGCTCCTCTTCAATGAACGCGTTCGCCATCGCGTTGGCGATGTCGCTGGCCTGCTTCGGGTCGGGCGAGGTTGCCTCAATCTCAAGTATGTCGCTCTCCTCGTACTGCGTTACCTCAACATACGGCCTCGGAAAGACGATTGACAGGATTGAGGCGTCGGTTAAATCCTCGGGGCTCATCACCTGAAATGTTGATTCAACGTCCACCCCTATTGCCTTTAATACGGGCTTAAGCCCTGGGATGGC
>JBBTGV010000014.1:0-15477 GCA_038041305.1 Deltaproteobacteria bacterium
CAAAAAGATATGTGTCGTCCCAGGCGGCCCAGTCCCGCGTCGTGGAACCAAGGGCTTTCATCTCCTCCTTGAGGGCGCTAAAAACCCTCTCAACGTTCCGGCCCGCGTCAGCCTGCTCCAATTTCCTGAAACTGCCGAGCAAGACGATTTGAGAGACTAAAAAAAGGACGGTTATCAGGCCAAAAAATATCGCGGCTGTGGTTAAAACTACCTTTGCGCCAAGTCTCATAAGAGAGGTCAGATCCTGTGTATGAAATATTTCATGCTTACCTGCAGGGCGCCATGCCTGTTGGCAATCCCCAATATATAATCTTCCGCAAAGGCCGGCAATAGCGGCCTTGCCGAAGCGTGACCATTTATTATTTATATCTGCAGGTAAAATGCAAGAAAAAATTTTAAAAAACAAATAAAAAAAAGCACTTGACATTATGCAATGAATATAGCATTATAGGTATAGTTACTTATAGTATCTTATAGAGGAGCAATTTTGATGCTTACGGAGGGTTAAAATGGACTTCGGTGATTTAATCATACTTGTTTGTGTTATCAGCTATGTGTTATATACCTTCCCTTTAAGGAGGGATTAGTCTAATGAAATCTCGTGTTATATCTATAAGAATACCTTAAAATCTATTGCTTGAACGAAAAGGAGGTAGTCAATAGATAAACAACTAAGGGGAGGAAAAATAATGAGCAATTCTAATCTGGAACTAGATGTAAGGCTTTCTAAGCTTAAAATGTTCGCTTTAAAAAAAATAGAGGAGGCTGCCAGAAAAGGTGATTCGTCAGTTATCATTACAAATACCAGAATAATTGAGGAGGCCGAACGATTAATGAAAAAACTTGATGAGTTCAAACTGTCTCTTGACTATCTTGAGAAGAGAGGAGACTCAAATATTTTAGTTGATGTGATTGCAGTTAAAAAAACTGAAAGTTTAAAACCTTCACCAGATATTGATGGATATTTAACTTCTCGCCAAAAAGGAAAACAGAGTAGAGCTCTTTTCCTTAAAAAATTGCGAGAAAGAAATATTCACCTCAATTCTTCTTCTGCCGAAACAATCTACACCAATAAAAATGGTAAAATGGTTGGTATAGCTTTTGCGACTGAATGTCAACCTTTTAAATGGTTTTTAGGGTTGCCGGAAAGAAATTATAATGTAATCGTGCTTTTGTGCGAAGAACAAGGGAATAACACCCTTAGTTTTATTTTGCCGGCTGACTTTTGTGAAAAATACAAAAACAATTTGAGCAGAAGTAAAGGACAATTAAAGTTCAATGTCGTAAATCGACATGATAGCTTTTTCTTATTATTGTCTGGCTTAGAAAATCCCGAAATAACCAGATATATAGATAACTACGACTCCTTAGAATGAACTAGCTATCAGCATGCTAATGGAGCATCAAATCCAAAAAAGGGGAGACTTGTTGCTTTATTTATTAGTATGAAGGGGGTGTCGGTATGATAGAGAGCTTCAGTAAACATGCCTTGCAGAGAGCGTCTCAGCGAAATATCACATGGGACAATGTAAACTTCATAATGCGGTTCGGACGGGAGATTCATAACGGTGGCGCCCTATTCGTCTTCCTCGGCAAACATGATATCCCATATGAGTATCAGCGTGACGACCGATTCGCAAAGCTGGAGGGGAGCACACTGCTGATATCCGATGATGGGAAATGTCTCATCACGACCTATAAGAACAAAAATGGGCTCAAGCAGATCAAGAAAAAACAAAAACAATGACTCGTGCAAAGATTTGTAAAAACCAAATGGGAGGACAGCATGGGAATATATTTTATCGCAGCAGGGATTAGTAGCAAAAATCGTGAAATAAGTCTAGATAAAGGTTTTAAACTCGACGAATTATGGCCTTTTATAAACAAAGAAGGCTACAATCGGTTAAAAGAAGAATATTCGACAGAGGACCTTATTTATATTTGGGGCGCAAATGAAAGATCAATCAAACAGCTAAGCCTTGTTCAAAAAGGCGAATACATTGTGGATGTTATGAACAAGCAGGTAAAACAAATTTTTATTTTTAGTTTTTATATGTCTACAGAGGATAAGAATTTGCAGAACTTCATCGGTTGGGATAAGGAAAAACCGGATGAGAAGCGTCGCCCTTTTCATTATGTGTTTTTTTTAAAAAATCCGCGTAAAATCAAAAGAACTCTCAAGAACTATTTTGAATCAGCCTTTAGTGAGGATAAAAATCCACATTGGCTTGCTGGTCAAAAGTATTTCGATGATGTGCGCGTAAAGGAGGCCATTGAAAAAACCTCAACAAAAAACATTGAGGAATTCCTTGGTATTTAAAATCAAAATGCCTCGTTTAGAGACTGTTCAGCCAACTGTGTCACCCGCTGAATGCCTTGGAAAATAGGGACCGAAAATAATAAATAATTGTACAGTAACAGTGTTAACCTGACAGTGCCGCTCCCTGGCGGAGTTACTGTTTAAGCCGCCTATTTGCTCTCCTTCACCTCCTCTTTTTTGGGTTTTGGCAGGCCGTCGATGAAGGCCTTGCATGGTGTCCTGCCGTTCATGTTCAGGCCCCGGTGAGTGCGCTCGTTGTTGTAGTGCTTGAGGTACCTACCGAGGTCGGCCTGCATCTCCTCTACCGTATTGTACCACTTCTTCCTGCCCTGTATGCGGAAGAGCTCGCCCAAAAGGGTGCGATGGAGCTTCTCCACAAAACCGTTTGACTGTGGCCTCTTGACCTTTGTGGTCCTGTGCTCTACGCCCTCGATCTGCAGGAAGAGCTCGTAGGGATGGCGATCAGGGCGGCCTTGTCCGCGTAATTTCCGCAAGGGACATGAGCCGAAAAGAAAGAGCGGTCTACGAATCGCATTAAGAAAAAAATTCCTAAGTTCAAAAGCGAGGTCTCGGAGAGGGCGTTCTGGGCAACGCACGACTCAACCGCCTATGTTGACTGGAAAAAGGCGAAACGGGTCGTGCTGCCGAATCTTAAGCCCTCGCTTAAGACCATCTCCTTAAGGCTCCCCGAGACAATGATAAAGGAGCTTAAGGTCCTTGCCAACAAGCGCGATGTGCCGTATCAGTCGCTTTTGAAGATCTTTCTTTCGGAGAAAATCAGGGAGGAACAAAAGGCGCCACATTAGGATTAGCATATTTTTTTAGAGCCATCTTATCTGCTCGCAGAAAGGTGAAACATTATTCCTCTCCAAAATAATCAGAATCTATTTTTTTGATCTCGTAAATATCTGTTTTTGCAACCCCTATATCATAATCTATCATTGAAACAAACCTTAATAACGGCAGCAGCATCGTCTGATAGTCTGGTATTGCCACGTTAAGCCTCCTTTCCTACTCCGCAATATAGAACTCCGCGCTCACCGTAGCGTATACCTTTGTTTCGCCCGGCTCAACAGGTGTGCGTTGCGCCTGAGCCTCCATGCCCGCGTTCCGGACCGCATCAAGGGGATATTGCCTTTCTCCCTGCCCGGAGCATGACGGGGCGATGTGTTTTACGCCCGTTATCTTTAAGCCAAACGCCTTTGCGGCGGATTGAGCAAGGGCCTCGGCCTTTTTTGACGCCACGGAAATAAGGGAGTCGCAGTATTTCGCGTGATCGCTTATTGAGAACACAATGCCGCTGATATTGCTTGACCCCGCCTTTAGGCTTGCGTCAATTATCTCTCCGGCAGAGCCGGTCTTTTTCGTCCTTATTGTTACCTCGTTTGTCGCCCTGTAGCCCGCTACAAAATCCCTTTTTCGCATGTTGTCGTATTCGTATACCGGAAAAATGCCAAAAGAGCTTGTCTTTATTGAGTCGTCCTTGTCAATTATCTTTTTTATCTCCGTCAAGACCGCCTCCGCCTTTTTCGCGGCCAGGACAGAAGCCTCTGCCGCCTTTCTTGAGGCAGACTCAACCGCTATTGAAAGAGATACCGTGTCTGGCGGAAACTCCCCCTCATGAGACGCCGTAACCGAGATCGTCCGCTCCTTTGCGTTCTTTTCATCATCTGATGCAAATGAGGCAGAGGGAATCAGGCACAGGCAAAATATGCTGATGAAAAAGAGCTTTTTCATGATTTGCCTCCTTTCCATTCATGAAAGATAAAGACACTGGATCCCCGCTTAATACCGCGGGGATGACGATATAAGTTTTCATTCCTGTGAAAACAGCGTCTTTGTTGTTGCATTTTAGAGCCTGTGGAATGACAACCGGTAATGCATTTTAAAGAGCATACCATAAAAGCGCGATGCCTAATATTACCCTGTATATAACATACGGCCTCATTGACGTCTTTTGTATGAACCGGAGGAAATAGTGTATGACGAGATACGCCGAGGCGAACGCGACGACAAACCCGACTCCCACGGACGCCCAGGGCGTATCCCAGCCCCCCTTAATCATGTCAAGCCCTTCTTTTGCGCCCGCAAGCGCGCCAACGACGATTGCAAGGAGGAATGAAAACCGCGCGGACTCAACCCTTGAAAGCCCGGCAAAAAGCCCTGCCGTCATTGTAATGCCGGACCTGCTTGTGCCCGGCACAAGGGCCGCCGCCTGGGCGATGCCTATGGATATTGCGCCTGTCCAGCCGAGGTCTTTCATGTCAGATGCGCCCGGCCTCTTATCCGCAATCCATAAGACAACGCCCCAGACGATTGAAGACGCGCCGATGACAAAGAGGTTTCTAAGCTCGTTAGCGACAAGGTCGTGGGCAAGGATGCCCGCTATGCCAACGGGTATCGTTGAGACGAGCACCTGCCACGAGAGCCTTGCGTCCGGGACTTCCCTTATGCCTAAGCCCCTCTGGCCGAGGCCCTTAAAAAAGCCCCTTGAAAGGCTTAATATGTCCCTTCTAAAGTAAACCACAAGCGCGAGCCATGTTGCGGTGTTGAGCGCGACATCAAAGGCGAGGCCCTGGTCCGGCCAATCCGTCAGATGCGGGATGAGTATAAGGTGCGCCGTTGACGAGATGGGCAGAAATTCCGTTATGCCCTGAATAAGGGCAAGCACTACGGCGTGCGTAAGTTCCATTTTTGCGTCCCCGTGAAATCAGGCGAGATTAAGCGGCAAGGTTTCTGGCCCCTTTAAAAAGGCCTTTAAAACCGACTTTGCGTAAAGGGCCTCAACCCTGAAGCCAGCTTCCTTTGCGTCATTGTACGCGCTGACAAGGGCGTTTGTTAAAGAATCCTTTCGCCCGTTCTTCAAACACCCCATCTGGCACCGTGAAATACTACACAGGATCAGGCCCCTGTTGTCCCTTGTCTCCCTAAACAATCCTTCAGCGTCTTTTATGTCCTTTTCAGCAAGAGAGGGTTTTAGCAGGAAAAGATACGAATTAGCCTCTCCCCAGAGCGTATAGGCATAGCTCACCTTGTCCCCTATCTTCCTGTAATTCTTTCTTGCCATGTCAAAATATTTAAGAGACCCCTTGAAATCCCCCTTCATCCGCAGGGCGTTTGCAATGCCGCAGTAAGAATACGCCACCCCGAACCTGTCCCTTTGTCTTTTAAAAAGACCGTTTGCCTGTTTGTAAAACCTTAAGGAATCTTCAGTCTTGCCCGCTATTCTGGACGCGCCCCCAAGCCCTGTCAGGCAGTACCCGACGCCGCCTTGGTCGCGGAGCCTCTGAAAAATCCCCTTTGCCTCATTAAACATCCTTATCGCGCCTTTTAAATCCCCCCTGATCCTCAATGCGCCCGCCTTTGCCCAGACCGCAAACGCCTGTCCGGTTGCGTCGCCCGTCTTCTTGTATCCCGTCAATGCGCGGTTAAAGAAAAAAATCGCCTCCCTGTGGAATCCAAGCCCGCGCAGCGAAAGCCCCATGCCGACAAGGCAGTCGGTCTGCGTGGTATTATCCTTTAGTTTTGCCGCAATGTTGTACGCGGCCTGATACGCCTCTGCGGCCTTTTTGTACCGGCCCGTCATCCTGCACGCATGGGCAAGGGAGATATGGCATTCCATTGCGAGGGGCTTGTCTCTTGCGCAGAGCCTCTTTGCCTTAAGAATAAGGGGGATTGCCTCCGTATGCCTTGAGGCAAGCCTCTTTTGTTCGGCCTGTTTTAACAGCTTTTTAACGGTTGTTTTCATGGGCATCAAAAAACGCGGGTTCATTATAGACCCGTTAAGCGGCAAAGTAAAGCCTATCTCCCGCGCCGCTGACAACAACGCGAGAGCGAAAAAACTTTACACAATTTTTTGCTTCTGATAATCTTATGTGCCATGAACAAGCTCAGGATAGCCATGGCCCAGATAAACCTCACCGTGGGGGACTTGGCCGGCAACTCAAAAAAGATTGTCTCGTACGCAAGGGATGCCGCCTGCCTCGGCGCGGACCTCGTGATATTCCCGGAGCTTTCAACAACAGGATACCCGCCTGAAGACCTCCTTCTAAGGCCGTCTTTTGTGGAGGACAACCTTAAACACATAAACGCCATAGCGCGAAAGATAAAGGACATAGCCGCGATCGTGGGCTTTGTTGACAAAAAGACCGGCATATACAACGCGGCGGCCCTCATAAAAGACGGGGAAATACGCGATGTCTACCACAAGATGTATCTGCCGAACTACGGGGTATTTGACGAGCAGCGGTATTTTCAGGGCGGCACGACGCCCCTTAACTTCACGCTGAACAATGTAACCATCGGCATCGGCATATGCGAGGACATCTGGTACCCGGAGGGCCCGGCAAGGCTGCAGTCCCTTGCGGGCGCATCCGTCATATGCAACATAAACGCCTCCCCTTATCACGCCGGAAAGCTCTGGATAAGGGAGGAGATGCTTAAGACGAGGGCAATGGACAACGGGGTTATTATCGCCTACAACAACGCGGTCGGCGGGCAGGACGAGCTTATATTTGACGGTCAGGGCATGATAATAAGCGAAAACGGCGCCACGTTGGAGCGCGGGGGCGCGTTTGTTGAGGACCTCGTCGCGGCAGACCTTGACATCGGGGCCGCGCTGTCGCCGCGGATGCGCGGGGCAGGGAAAACGGGCGTTAGGTCCAAGGCCGCGCCTCAGGCCGTAAGGCACATAGACCTCGGCGCGGGGAGGCAGGCCAAAAAGCCGGAACTGCCCAAGAGGAATGTGCAGGCGCTCCCGGTGATTGACGAGATGCTCCGCGCCCTCATACTCGGCGTAAGGGACTATGCGCGGAAAAACAAATTCACGCACGCGGTCGTGGGCTTAAGCGGCGGGATTGATTCATCCGTTGTCGCGGCGCTCGCGGGCCTTGCCGTTGGGAGAAAAAACATAACAGGGGTCTTCATGCCCTCCCGGTACACGGCCAGACAAAGCCGGAAAGACGCGGAGGCCCTCGCAAGGAACCTCGGCGTCCGGCTCATGACCATACCGATTGAAAACGCCTTTTCTTCCTATCTTTCCACCCTTAAACAGGCGTTTAAGGGATGCAAGACGGATGTGACCGAGGAGAACCTGCAGGCAAGGATACGCGGAAACATACTTATGGCCCTGAGCAACAAGTTCGGCTGGCTTGTGCTCACGACGGGCAATAAAAGCGAGCTGAGCGTCGGGTACGCGACCCTCTACGGCGACATGGCCGGGGGATTCTCCGCGATAAAGGATGTGCCGAAGACCACCGTCTATGCGCTTGCGAAAAGGATAAACGAGATGGCGGGCAAGGCCGTTATCCCGGAGGCCGTGTTCACAAAAGCCCCGACAGCGGAGCTTAGGCCGAACCAGACGGACCAGGACGCGCTCCCGCCCTATGACGCGCTTGACGGCATACTCAAGGCATACATAGAGGAGGACAAGGGGGTCTCCGAGATATGCAAAATGGGGCACGCAAGGGCAATCGTAAAGAAGGTTATTGAGATGGTTGATTCAAGCGAGTATAAAAGGAGGCAGTCCCCTCCGGGCATAAAAATCACCCCGAGGGCGTTCGGGAAGGACAGGAGGATGCCCATAACAAACCAGTATAAAAACGGCCTCAGGAAAAAATAGCGCCTCTCTCTCGTCTTATCAGGCCCCTGTTTTTTTTCGGCACAGCCTCAGAATCCTTATGCCTTACAACAACACGACAAAAAACCGCGAAAACAAAAAAGACGCCCTCGTGAGGATAAAAAGAAGGGTTAAGCTCCTTTACCTCAGGGTCTTAAGGATTGACGACCCGCCTGAAAGGATTGCGCGGGGCGCCGCAATCGGGGTGTTCATGGGCATACTGCCGACATTCGGATTAGGGGCCGTCTTTGCCGTTGTCTTTTCTTTCATCTTCAGGGCGAACAAGGCGGCATCAGTAATCGGGAGCATGATAATGAACCCGCTCACGACCCCTTTTTTCTGGACATTGAGCATACTCATAGGAAGCGCGCTGCTCGGAGAGGACGGCTCGTCCATGCTTGAAAGATTCAAGAACGAGGGCATGATAAAGGGCGCTGGAGGGGCCTATCTGGCGTTTCTCCTCGGCAACGCGATAATATCAACCGCTTTCTCGGCTGCGGTTTATTTCCTTACAAAGGCCGCAATCATGCGGCACAGGAGGAGAAAGGCGCTTAAGGCGGCGGGGATTGCTTAAAAGATTTTGGAGAAAGGTTTCTCCTCACGCCGAGCCGAACAGCCTGTAAAAACAGTAGGCGACTATCGTAACCACCATGCCCCATGATGCCGAAAGAAAGAGCCAGCCCTTGTAGGTCATGCGTTGTTTCTCCTGCGTCTCCATGCGATCTTGACCGCGGCTATATGAACAAGGAGGAGCGCGAACAGAAACCCCCTCGTAATCCATACATTTTTGTCCGACTTGGAAAGTATTGAAGGAAGCTGCTCGTACGCCCATGCGGCAAGTATGACGAGTATGAAAACCGGGGTTATGTATTTTGCGACATAGTAGAATATCTTGGGCAGGCTTATCACCGAACCCCTCGTAATCTCCCCCCATGCCCTGTCAGACCCGAATATCCAGAAAAAAATAACCATCTCAAAAAACGCAAGTATCACAAGCCCGAACGTGCCTGCCCAAAAATCCATCTCGTCAAGGCTTCCCTTGAGGAATATGGCGAGGTGCGCCGAGGCAAAAAGAAAAATGCCGAGTATTAAAACAGAACGGGCCCTGCTTAGGTCAAACTCGTCTTCAAAGAACGCGACAACGGGCTGGGCAAGGGCCACAACCGAGGTTATGCCCGCGAAGAAGAGGAGCAGGAACCACATAAACCCGAAAAACCCGCCAAAGGGCATGTGCGAGAATATGGCGGGCATGCTTATGAAGCCGAGACTGAAAGCGCCTTCCTTTGATATCTCGGAGGCCCCGCTGAACCCGAAGAACGCGACCGCGGAGGTTATTGCGATGGTTGAGCCGAATATCACCTCGGCAAACTCATTAAGCCCGGCCGTCGCGAAGCCGTCAAGCACGATGTCCTCGTCCTTTTTCACATAGCTCGCGTATGTGAGTATCGCGCCGAGCCCAAGGGAAAGCGTAAAAAATATCTGGCCTGCCGCCGCAAGCCATGTCTTTGCGCTAAGGAGCCCGCTTAAGTCGGGCTCCCACAGGAATGAAAGGCCCTTTGAAAGCGTATAACCCGGGTCAATCGGAGAGCTTATCGTAAGCACCCTTATAAAAAGCACAAGGCCCATTACGAAAAGGGCCGGTATCGCGATTTTATTCAAGACCTCAATGCCTGCCGAGACCCCCCTGCCGAGTATCCACAGGGAAAGGGCGATGGTTACGACAAAAAACCCGTACGCGAGGGGCGTCGGGGAGAGCACATCCCCGGCGCCGCCGGCGCCTATGAAGTCAAAAAGATATTTTTTGTACGGCTGAAGATACGCCGCGGCGTCCGAGGCCCCTGTTATTGAGTCCGCGTCAGGATACATGCCGAACGCGGAGAATATGGAAAAGGCAAGGGTCCATGAGCAGATATAGACATAATAAACGAGGACCACGAGCGGAAGGAATATGCCGAGTATGCCTATGTACTTTGCGGCCCTGTTCTTCCAGAGGGCGTCAAACATGCCCGGAGCCGTGCCGTGTCCGAGCGAGCCTCCGTATCGGCCTATTCCCCACTCAACGAGCATGAGCGGCAGGCCGAGCAGCACAAAGGACACGAAATACGGTATCATGAACGCGCCGCCGCCGTTCTGGGCGGCCTGAACCGGGAACCTCAGGAAATTTCCAAGCCCTATCGCGTTGCCAGCCATTGCGAGTATAAGCCCCATCCGTGAGCCCCACTGCTCTCTTTTTTTCATCTCGCCCAAGTCCCTTTTCCTCTTTTTTTGTGGCGCGCTAAAAAATTATGCTAAAGGCAGAGCCGCTTTTTTGTCAACAGAATTTTCATTCCGCCACGACAAGGGCGATTGCAACGGAGCTTGTCCCGGCAACGGTTAAATGAACTTTTTTGTTAAACGCCTTTTGCCCGTCTTTATCCTTATAGAGAATCGTATTTTTGCCCTTGGAGATCCCCACCTCTATGTCTTTCCAGCGAACGCCGCGCCCGAGGTTCATTGCCTTGAAAAACGCCTCTTTTGCGGCGAATATCCTTGAAAGGCCCTGTTCAGGGGACCTCCTTGAAAGGCAGGCCTTTATCTCGTCGTCGGTAAAGACCCTTTTTAAAAAACCATGGTCACGCATAAGCCTTGCAATCCTTTTTACGTCCACTATGTCAATGCCGATTGAATATTTCATTCAGCCTTATTTTTCCCGCCAAACGCATTAAGCGCCGAATAAACGGCGCATATGCAGACACAGCTCGCATAATGCGCCGTGTTTATAACGCCTGATTTGGAGTACCTCCTTGCGACCTCAAGCTCGTCGCTGAATGTCTTTTTAAACCCGCCCGATGTCTTTGATTGGGCATGCACCCTGAAGCACGCGAGATAGTCGTTAATCCGGCACGGCGCATATCTCGCGCCTATCCTCAGCCAGTATTCATAATCCATGACGCGGTCCTCTTTTTCGTCAAAAAACCCGAACTCCGTGAACACCTCCCTCCTTAGGAATGTCGCGGGCTGGGAAATGTAGTTTGTCGTAAGGAGCGTGTTGTAGCCGTTGAAATACCTAAGAAGCATGTTCTTATACAGCTTGACGTATCTGCGCGCCTCCCTGTCGTCGGCGTCAATAATCCTGCACAGACCCGTTGCCCATTTGCACGAGGGGTTGTCCAGGAAAAAGGCATTGACCTTTTCAAGCGCGCCCTGTTCATACAAATCGTCTGAATTGAGCCAGCCTATTATATGGCCCGAAGACATTTTTATGCCCTTGTTTACGGCGCTCGTTTGGCCGCTGTCCTTTTCTGAGACCCATTTTATCCGGTCCGAGTATTTTTTAAGTATGGAAATCGTGCCGTCCGTTGACCCGCCGTCCACTATGATGTATTCAAGGCAGGGATACGCCTGCGAAAGAACGCTCTTGATGGTCCTCTCAATGAATTGGGCCTGATTGTATGACGGGGTTATGACGGATATCTTCACGGCCTCTCTCATCTCTGCCTCACGCCTTTTCCATCAAACCCTCAATTGCCTTAAGGGTAATGCCCGCGGTATTTTCCCAGCTGAATTGAGCCGCCCTGTTAATCCCTTTTTTTATAATGTCCTCCCTGAGCGCCTTATCCCTTAAGACCCTCAACATGCCCCTTGCAATGTCTTGGGGGAGAAGCGGGTCAACGAATAAGGCGGCATCGGCGGCGACCTCTTTTAGGACCTCAATTGACGAGCAGACCACGGGCACGCCCGATGCCATTGCCTCAACGACGGGTATGCCGAAGCCCTCATGGAGCGACGGGAACGCAAGGAGGCTCGCGGCGGAGTATAAGAGGGGTATGTCCTCAAACGGAAGCCAGCCGAGCAGCACCACGTCGTTGCCTAATCCAAGGGACTCTATCTTTTCCTTGATCTCGCCGGCGCCATGCTCCCTCGCGCCCGCGAGGAGGAGCTTAACCCCGGGTTCCGAGGCGCGCACCTCCAAAAACGCATTAAGCAGGCGTTCATAGTTTTTATGCGGAAGCGACGACGCGAGGTAAAGTATGTACCTGTCCGGAAGTTTTAGCCTCCTCCTCGCGTCAGCGACCTCTTTTTCATCCCTCGGGAAAAAGACCTTCCTGTCGGCCGCGAGATGCGCCACAAAGACCTTGTGCCCGGGTATTTTATAGTGTGTTACTATGTCCCGCTTAACGGCATGCGAGATCGTCACGATCCTGTCCGCGCCCTTCGCGCTTAAGCGCGTAATGCCCCTTAAAAAGGGCAGTTGCATCCGCGGGAAGTTCTCTGGCTGGTTTATGTGCTGCAGGTCATAGATTGCAAGGACCGATTTAACGGGGCAGAAAAAAGGCGCGGTCATGCCTGCCGAAAAAAGGGCGTCTATTTTAAGGTCCCTGACCTTAACGGGCAGGACCACCTGCTCGTATAGTATCCTTTTTACCCTTGAACACGCCCGGACATTGCACTCAATCACATTGAGCGGCGGGGCAAGCGCGTCAAAAACCCCCTTCGTTTCCCTGTTTATGAATATGAAGAACTCGTGAGTGGAACCCGCCCGGGTTATGAATTTTACAAGGCTTCTTATGTATACTTCGCTTCCGCCGACCCTGCCGGGCAGCAGATACAGGGCATTTATCCCTATCCTCAAGGCCTTCTCCGTTATTAGTTCTATTTCCCCGTAAGCCTTTTTATGTCCTCCTCCACCATCATCCTTACAAGCTCGGAAAAGCTCTTCTTCGGGCTCCATTTAAGCCTTTTCTTTGCCTTTGTGGAATCTCCCACGAGGATGTCCACCTCGGCGGGCCTTAGGAATTTCGGGTCTATGACGACGTATTTCTTGGGATCAAGCCCCGCCACGCCGAACGCAAGCTCCACAAAATCCCTCACCGTGTGGGTCTGGCCCGTTGATATGACATAGTCCTCGGGCTTGTCCTCGGCAAGCATCAGGTGCATCGCCTCGACATAATCCCCGGCATAACCCCAGTCCCTCTTTGCGTCAAGGTTTCCGAGCCTCAGTTCCTGTGCCTTTCCCGCAACAATCATCGCAACACCGTGGGATATCTTTCTTGTCACGAACTCAAGGCCCCTTCTCGGGGATTCGTGGTTAAACAGTATGCCCGAGCAGGCGAACATGTTGTAGCTCTCCCTGTAGTTTACGGTTATGTAGTGGCCGTAGACCTTCGCGACCCCGTACGGGCTCCTCGGATAAAAGGGCGTTTGCTCGGTCTGGGGCACCTCCCTGACCTTGCCGAACATCTCGCTTGAAGACGCCTGATAGAACCTTGCGTCCTTTTTATGCTTCCTTATCGCCTCAAGGAGCATTGTCGCGCCGAGCCCCGTCACCCCGCCCGTCAATATGGGCTGGTTCCACGATGTCGGGACAAAGGACTGCGCCGCGAGGTTATACACCTCGTCCGGCCTTGTCGTCCTTATGGCCTCGTCAAGGGACGATGTGTCCGTAAGGTCGCCGGGGACTATCTCTATCTTAAGCCTTAGGTGCTCAATCCTGTCGTATCTTTCAATAGACGCCCTCCTTACCATGCCGTAAACCTTGTATCCCTTTTCCAAAAGGAGTTCCGCGAGATATGAACCGTCCTGCCCGGTAACCCCCGTTATAAGCGCCCTTTTCCTCTTAGCCATCTCTTTCTATCATGCTCCTTTCATCGTCAGTGTCTTTTTGTTTATTTCCGCAGACGCCAGTCAAGCGTAAGCGAAATCCCTTTTTTAAGGTCAACCATCGGCCTCCACGAAAGCCCCTTCCGGGCCTTTTTCGCGTCAAGCAAGCTCCTTTTAAGGTCGCCGGGCCTTGCCTCTTTTTTCTCAGGGTCTTTGAGCCCCTGAGGAAGGCCTGAAAACCTTTTTTTAAGGGCGCTGAATATGGCGTTAAACAGCCCTATCGTGTGCGTTGGTATCCCGGTGCCGATGTTAAAGGCCTGCCCGCTTCCCCTTGAGAGCGCAAGCAAGTTCGCCCTCACGACGTCGCCCGCAAAGCAGTAATCCCTCACCATGCCCTTAGGCTCGTCGCTGAAGTGATAAAGCGTGCAGGGGATCTCGTTGATGAGCCTATCCATGAATATCGCCACGACCCCGGCCTCGCCGTGGGGGACCTGGCGCGGGCCGTAGACGTTGGCGTATCTGAGTATCGTGAAGTCAATGCCGTGGTGGTTCCTGTAGAACTCAAGATAGCTCTCCGAGACCGCCTTTGAGATCGCATACGGCGAAAAAGGCGAGAGCCTCGTCCCTTCATCAGCCGCGCCGCTTTTGACCTCGCCGTAAACGGCCCCTCCGGATGATATGAATATGACCTTTTTCGTCCCGTTCTTTCTTGAGGCCTCCATTATGTTCAGGAAACCGGCGATGTTTATGGACGCGTCGTTCGCGGGGTCGGCAACGGAATCCGGCACGGATATCTGGGCCGCGTGGTGGTTTACGATGTCGGGTCTTTCCATCTCAAATATCTTTTTTATTTCCTTTGAGCGGATGTCGGCAAGATAAAACCGAGCCTTGGGGTTTAGGTTTTTTACGCTCCCGGATGAAAGATCATCAACCACGGCCACGTCATGGCCCGCGCCGATGTACCCGTCAACGACATTTGAGCCGATGAACCCCGCCCCGCCTGTTACAAGGATCTTCATGCCCTTAAACCCCTTTATCCCTGCCTTAAAAATACCGCGTCAAGCGCGGCCTTCCATTTTTCAATGGAAAACCCCTTGAGGAAAAAAACCTCCGCCTCTTTTTTAAGCCTGAGATATGCCTCTTTATTGTCCTTATGCCTTAAGATGGCCTCCGCGAACACGGCAGGCGTGTCCGCAAGGCAACAGCCATTATCGTATTTTTGAACTATGCCTGTCAACCCCCAAGAGGTCGTTACGACCGGAACGCCGTATGAAAGGGCCTCAACGACCTTTACCTTAAGCCCTGTCCCGCTTCTTAAAGGGCATATCGCGAGCCGGGTCCTTGAATACGCGTCCCTCAGGTCATCCGCATGGCCTATAAGCGTTACATTGGGAAGACCCTTCACGAGCCGGCTCACCTCGCCAACGACCGCGATCCTTGCCTGTCCTTTCAACATGGGATAGACCTCCTTAAAAAACCAGTCCATCCCCGCCCTGTTGAAAGGGTTTGCGGAGCCTATGAAAAGGCAGTCAAACTCGGGGCTTTCACTGGCCGACAAAAACCTCTGCTCGGACGAAATAGGCACGTTCACGAATTTCGTGTCAGGACAGAACGGGCCGAGCATAAGGCTTTCTTCGGCGGATATGCTTAAGGCATAGTCAAACCTCCCGACTGCCGAGACCTCGTCCTCAAACATCTTTCCAAAGGCGAATCTTTTTTTCCCGGACTTCTGAAAATTGTTGAGCGTCAGGAAGTCATGCAGGTCTATCACCTTAACCGGCCCCGCCCCGACATAGTCCAGAAGCCCGGCCCAGTACGCGTAGCTTATAAATACAAAGCCGTATTCCCCGCCCTTTATCATCTCGCCGAAGGCCTTCCGCAAAGAGGCAGTTGCAAAGTCCGGCAGACCGCCGTGCCTCCAGACATCGACCCATTTGAACTTATCCTTTATTGAAGACCC
>JBBTGV010000015.1:0-7357 GCA_038041305.1 Deltaproteobacteria bacterium
TGACGGCAGCCTTATCTTGTTGAGCCTCTCCGCGTCTATAAATTCTATTAAAAAACCCCTTTTCGCCGCGAAACCGACAAGCCCCTTCTCGGTTTTTTTTATGTCAATAGTGGCGAGGTTCCTCACGGCGGCCTCTAATATGCCGTGCGATCCGAGCGCCTTTGTGAATGCCATGTCAACCTCGGCCTGTGTCACGCCGCGCCTGCACCCAATGCCTACGACATACTGCCTCGGATGCAAAACAAGGGTCTTTCGCCTGGTAAACTCCAGCGAAGTATCGGCTGCGCCGGACACATAAAAAAAAGCGCCGTAGGGCTTTGCGTCCTTCGGACGCCGCGCAAAAAATCTGAAAAACTTATGCTGTCCATAGGTATTTTTTATAAGGGCCCTTCTTTCTTTGTTGCTGTCAATGACTGCGATTTTTTCGCCTTTGAGTATCGCCGAATTTACGGCCTTTATGCCGGACACATTGCCTACGGCGAGATTAAACTTCTTTGCAATCTCCTCTGCCGACGGCAACCCGTGCGCGTCGGTTGCGGTCGTTATCACGGGGATTGCCCCGCTTATCCCGGCGATCCTTACGGCGAGTTCGTTCGCGCCTCCAAGGTGGCCGGACAAGAGGCTTATGGCAAACCTTCCCGCGTCATCCATGACTACCACGGCGGGGTCAAGGTGCTTGCCCTTTAAAAGCGGCGCGCATACCCTTACCGCAATGCCCGCCGCCGAGATAAACACTATGCCCCCGTATGTCTCAAATATACGCCGTATTTTTCTCTTGAGGCCGTTGTTCTTAAGCCCTGACGGATGGAAAACCCTTGCGCCCGGAAGGCCCTTTGTCAAGCCTTGCGCGATTAAAAAACCCTTTTCAGTAACGGGCAATATCGCGATGGAAAGCGCGGACATTACGTTCACGTCTTCTCAATCTTTTTTACGAGGCTGACAACGCCTTGGACCATGAGATTAAACATCCGCTCGCCCTTTTCCCTCGTTGCCTTGCCGGGGTCCCCCCATACGGCCCCGGGCCAGCGCTTAACCTTATCCCTTGAGATAATGGGCCTTTGGAACCTGGGATACTCCTCTGCCGCCCTGCCTTTTACGAGCGTCGGCGCGATGTAAAGCACAAGGGACGTCTCAATCTCGCCCGCATGGGAGTCAACCTTCGTCTCCCTTATGCCGTCCGCGTCCTTGCCCAGGACCTCGTAAATTGAGAGCGCCGCTATGTTTATGCCTTCAATCTCCGAGACAAGGCCCTCGCCCGCCTCTTTAAGGGCAGAGACATGGAGGCTGCCGCCGTGGCCTGATATGAGGATAAAATTTTCAAAACCCTTTTTTGCGCCGTCCCTTACGATATCGTACACGAGCCTTCTCAATGTGCCCGGCGTTATCCCGAGCGTGCCCGGGTGAGCGCCCGTTGAGGTGCACACCCCGAACGGCACGCAGGGCGCGACAATCACCGGGGTTTTTTCCGAGGCCTTTTTAACGACCTCGCTTATAATAAGCGAATCCGTATGCAATGGAAGGTGCGTGCCGTGCGCCTCAATCGTGCCGAACGGGACTACGAGCGTTTTACGCCTCTTGACGGACCCTTTAAACTCAGGCATGGTGATATGCTCAAGCATCATGGCCGGCCTCCCCTTGTCGCTCTTTTTTAAAAAACCTCAAGCAGATATATCCGAACACAAAGGCGCCTGAGATCGCGCCGGCGCCGTTTGCGAGCGCGTCAACGACCTCCGCGCTCCTCTCTGGTATGAAATACTGCACGACCTCCATCAGGACGCCGAACAAAAACGCCATGATCGCGGCGAAGGCAAGCGCGCCCTTTTTCCTGTTGCCGCCCGCGAAGGCAAGGGCGCTTGAATCAAGCGCCCTTGCCCACAGAAACCCGAGCAGAAAATACGCGATGAAGTGATAGAGCTTATCTATGTCAGGCAGGTCAGGCAGGTCTTCAGGCACTGGTCTGACCGAAAAAACCACGATAAAGCCGGTATAGAGGGCAAGCGGAAGCCAGTAAAATATAATCCTCTTCATGCGTCCCTGAAGGAATGGCTGAATTCCCTGTCATAAAGCCTTGAAAAAGAGCCTTCCGCGATCTCGCCGAGAACGCCTCCGACTATGATCATCGCGTGCCTTGTTATCCCCGCCTCAATCGCCTTCTTTGCAATGTCCCTAAGCGTTCCCGTAATCTTAATCTCATCCCTCCATGTGGCCCTGTAGACGATTGCGGCCGGGGTTTCAGACGGGTATTCTTTGCCTAACTCCCTTACGACCTTTTTAATCATGCCCGCGCTTAAAAAAATGCACATAGTCGCATTGTGCGACGCAAGGCTTGCCAGGCGCTCCTTTTGAGGCACCTTTGTCCTGCCTTCAAGCCTTGTGAATATCACTGTCTGGCTTATCCCCGGAACAGTAAGTTCTTTTTTTAATCTGGCGGAGGCGGCGCCTGCCGACGAGACCCCGGGGATTATCTCATAGGGAATGCCCGCCTTAAGGAGCATAAACGCCTGCTCCGAGACGGCGCTGTAAAGCGCCGGGTCCCCGGTATGGAGCCTTACGACAAGCTTTCCCCTCTTTGCGGAGTTCGTCATTATGCGGACCGTCTCGTCAAGGTGCATCGCAGCGCTGTTAAAGGCCCTTGCCTTTTTGCAGTATTTTTTTATCAACCCCGCGTCAACAAGCGAGCCCGTGTAAAGCACGACGTCCGCCTTCTTTAGTAACGCGGCTCCCTTTACCGTAATAAGCCCAACATCCCCGGGGCCTGCGCCGACAAAATAAACCATGCCTCTTTTATTTGGCGTCATTATGCCTCTTTTTCGCAATAATCAATGAAAAATATCCCGGCGATGCCGCCTTGACATCCTTAATGTCGGTTAATATCAGCTCATCGGAAAACCCGACCCTTGAGGCGAACACGGCTGAAAAGCCCTTTTCCTCAAGAACGCCTACAAGCTCGCCAAACACCTTGTTGACCTTCATGAGTATTACAGTGTCAAAGGATCTAAGCGCTTCTTTTACAGATTCCATATCATAAGACGCGGGCAGCACCGCAATCCTTTCATCATGTTCAGCAATCGGCAGGCAGGCCAGGGCCGCGGCCGCGCTGAATGAATTTACGCCCGGTATAACCCTTATTGCCGCGTCCTTAAACCTTTTTTTCACAATCGCGGCTACCGGGCTGAATGTTGAGTAGAGCATCGGGTCTCCGAGGGTTATGAACGCGACGTCAAGGCCGTTCTTAAGCCTCTCAATAACCTTATCCCCTGCCTCGCTCCTTGCCTTTTCTATCTCTTTCCCGTCATGCGTCATCGGGAAGACAAGCCTTAATATCTCCTTTTGGTTGATGCTTACAACCGGGCTTATGATTGAAAGCGCCATGTGGGTCGCCCCGCCCGCGTTTCCAGACGACGGGACCGCTATTACGCCCGCGGCGCTCAATGCCTCAAGCGCCTTTAGCGTAAGAAGCCCGGGGTCTCCCGGCCCGACGCCTACGCCGTAGAGCGTGCCGCAGGGGGTTTTCTTTTTGTCCAGCGCCATTAGGTTTTTTTATTTCCTTCCTGATATTATAAACACGGGATTGCATGCGGAAAGCATGTTAAGTCCGCCCACGGCCTTAATCCTTGAAACGCCCACCTGCACCGCGTCCGTGCCGATGAAGCCTTTTTTCTTCAGAAAATCAATGGCGATACCGGCCGTCTCAATCGTAACGGCATTAACGACAATCGCCCCGCCAGCTTTAAGGCGCCCGCAGGCGTGCCTTAATATGCCCTTTATGTCCGCGCCGCCGCCGCCCACAAAGACCGCATCAGGCCTTGGAAGCCCCTTTTTCTTCATGCACTCCGGGGCTGAGCCGTTTATCAGAAAAAGATTTTCAACCCCAAAACGCCTCTTGTTCTCCCTTATGTGCCTTAGGCGAACGCCCTGTTTCTCCGCCGCGAACACGGCTCCTTTGCCTGCAATAAGCGCCGCCTCAACGGCAACGGAGCCTGACCCGGAGCCTATGTCCCAGACAACACTGTTCTCATTAAGGCCGAGCCTTGAAAGCGAGATGGCGCGTATCTCGCTTTTTGTAATCATGCCTTTTGAATGGGCGAAAAGCCCGTCAGGAAGACCGAAGCCCGCCTCTCTTCGCGGGCCTTCCTTAACGCTCTCCTTTACAAGTATCATGGTGTTCGGCTCTGAAAATTTCCTCAAGGAAATGTATTTAAGCCCCCCTTCAACGACCCTTTCCTTTTTAGACCCGATCCCCGAGCAGACATAGACGGTATAGTCCTTGAGGCCGGCATTTAAAAGGGCCTTTGCGATTTTCGCCGGGCTGTTTGCGTGGTCCGTGAATATAGCGGCCTTGTCCGCGCCCATGACCCCGGAGACAACCCCTTCAAGCGCACCCGCACCCCGGCCGTGCGCGCTTAAAACCTTAACCCCGGCAGAACCTTTTTTTATCCTTGCAAACGCCTCCTGAACAACCGAGACATTGGGTATGACGCATACATTGTCTTTGCCGAATTTTCTTATTATAAGCTCGCCGATGCCGAAAAGTAGCGGATCCCCCGTTGCAAGCACGGCAATGTCTTTCCCCTGCCCTAAGCGTTCTTTTATTATACCCAAGGCCTTGTCAAGGCCGCCTGAAAACGCGAACTTTTCCGCCTTAAGCAAAGGGAACTCCTTAAGGTGCCGCGCAGAGCCGGCGACAAGGCCAGAGCGCATTATGATATTCAAGGCATCCCTGGAAATGCTTTTTCTGCCGTTCACGCCTATGCCGATTACATATATCATTTTCCTTGTCCTTAGACGGCTAAACGCTTGCAAAGACCTCGTTTTCATACCCGACAAGCGCGCATGACACCTTTATTCCTCTGCCTGCCATGGCCTGCGCCTTGTCCCTTGCCATGACGCACACCTGCCGCAAAACCCTTTTGTACGCCCCCTTTTCCTTCAGCATAAAAAAGACCTGCCTCGCCGTGTTCGCGCCTTCAACCTCGCCGCATATCGCCTCCCCTGCCTTAAGCCTCCTTAGCATTGCCGCGATAAACGACAGTTCAACGGAGGCGTCAAGACAATGCGTCTCAAAACTGCCTGACGCGAGCTTTGTAAGTTTCCCGAACTGGGCCGCGATTGTAATCTTTTTTATCTTGTTTTTTTCCCCCGCCTTTTTAAGCGCGTATCCCATATGGTCTCCCACGATGACGAACGCGGGGGGCAAAAGATTTTTCTCCTTTTCCATGGCCTTCTCGGAGCTCCTGCCTGTTGAAAAAACAACCTCTTGAAGCCCCTCCGCGGCCGCCACATCAAGGGCGCAGTCAATTGAATCCCTGTATGCCCTCAGGCTTAACGGCTCAACTATACCGGTGGTGCCGAGTATTGATATCCCGCCTATTATGCCGAGCCTTTCATTCATCGTCTTTTTGGCCCTGCGCGCCCCGTCCGGAACGCTTATCGTAACGATTACGGACGATTTAACCCCTGCCTCGCGGACCGCCTCTTTAATCGCGTTTTTTATCATTGCCTGCGGCACCGGATTTATCGCATGGGAGCCGATTGGGACCTTTAGGCCCGGCCTTGTCGCAATGCCGACGCCTATCCCTCCCGTTATCCGTATCAGGCTGGATCTTTTGTTCATGCCGAGCAGCGATACCTCGGTTACGATCTCCGCGCCGTTAGTTACATCAGGGTCGTCCCCCGCCTCTTTTACTACGACAGCGGCCGCCCTATTTCCGTCAAGTTCTACGCTTTTAACGGGGATTTCAATTGATGCGCCTGTCGGGAGGGTTAAAGAGACCTTCTTAATGGAGGTCTTGCCTGAGAAAAGCGCCGTGGCCGCGGCCTTTGCCCCGGCGGCGGCGGCGGCGCCTGTCGTAAAGCCTTTTTTTAATGGCCTTTTTAAAGGGCCCATTTTCCCTTGACCGAGCATTTAATGTATCCGACCCTTATTGGGCATCGCAGCCCTTTCTAACAACCATGCTTAATATTGCGCCCATAAGAAGCGAAAGCGCAAGGCCCTGCATTGCCTGAGAAGCGGCAAAGTGATAGCGGCCTGAATCCAAGAACGCGAGTATCATGGAAAAGCCCCACAAAAAAAACCAAAGCCCTCCTGAGGTAATCACGGCCTTCGGCAAAACCCCCTTAAACGGCATGAACCTGCCGAACACAAAGAGAAAACACGAGGCCATTACCCCGAATACCGCCCCGGCAAAGCTAAAGCCCGCAAGGTTTGACGCAAGGCTTGCCTCATAAGGGAACGCGCCTGTCAGCGAATTCAGCGCCATTGCAATCCAGCCCCAGACGACCCCTGCAAGGACCCCGGAGCCCAAAAACCCCGTAAAGCCGCTACTACGCATAATGCCTCCTCATTTATTCCGGGCTTATCCCGCCGCACTTAATGGCAGGGCATTCCTATCGCGTGCCTGAAGTCGTGAAACGCATCGTGCGCGCCCCGAAGGATTGAATCAGTGCCGTAGAATATAGCAACCACGGCAAACGCCGTTGCAACGAGGACAACCGCCGGCAGCACGGTATTAACCAGAAACTCCCTTTGCGTAAAGACCCTTTCCATTTAACATCTCCTTTTGTTTTGTATTTTTCAGCAAAAGATTCCGTTAAAAATACGCCTGAAGCCTTATGCCGTAAACAAACGCGCTCTCTGCGTCGGCATCCCCTCCCGGGTTTATTATGTACTGTATGTCCGGGCTTATGTGAAGCCCCTCGTTGTCTTCAGCATTATTCACGCCTATGTTGCAAAACGCCTCCATATAGTGCTCTACCGCTGATTCAAAGCCCGTCATCGTTGATTTCATATAGTCCTCGTACGTTGAGCCCATAAGGGTCGCGCCGTACGCAAGGCCCGCGACATGTCCGGGCTTGTTCATTAGGCCTCCCTTAAGGTTAATCCCGGCGCTGAAATGGGCGTAAAACTGCGCCACTTCCTCGTCGGCAACCCCTGCCCTCATCCATGCCGAGAGCCTGTCGGTTATGCCCTGATCAGCGCTTAGGCCAAGCCCGGAATTGGTTTTTTCAAGGAGTGCCGCGTCATTCGGATTTGCCGCGGTGGAGAGGTCGGGCCTGCCCTGACGCATCCAGTAATACAGCCTTATGTTTCCGTCCCGCCCCATGGGCCTTACCTTTAAGTCCAGCTCCGCCATTGCAAAAGGCCGGTCAAACACATCCGCATAATCGCCGTCCCCCTCCATCAGGCCGATTGTAAGGTCAACATCCTCTGTCGCGGAGTATGTCCCCCTTACGCCCGCGCCGTAAAAATTCTCGGAGCCGCCGAACTCAACAGAGATATTGTTTACGAAGATGTTCGCAAGGTACTGCGACCTTTCATTGTTTGCAAAATCATTCGCGTCAAAATACCCCGTAAGGT
>JBBTGV010000016.1:0-8599 GCA_038041305.1 Deltaproteobacteria bacterium
GGGTTACATTAACTGGAAGCTCCCTCTCGGTTATTTAGGCTCAATGGCGGCATTCT
Organism: Deltaproteobacteria bacterium; assembly: GCA_038041305.1. Taxonomy (GTDB): domain Bacteria; phylum Desulfobacterota; class GWC2-55-46; order GWC2-55-46; family GWC2-55-46; genus JBBTGV01. The sequence goes on from JBBTGV010000016.1 coordinate 57, forward strand.
CGGGCATATACTGGCTCATGGACCCCGTAAAATATCCAAGCCCGCTGTTTCACCTGTTCGCGGGCGGCGCGATGCTTGGCGCGTGGTTCATGGTAACGGACATGGTAACGTCTCCGACCACGCCGGTCGGGCAGTGGATATTCGCGGTAACGGCCGGCATAATGGCCGTTGTCATAAGGCTCTTTGGCGGGCTTCCAGAGGGCGTCATGTATTCAATACTCTTTATGAACGCATTGGTGCCGTTGATAAACAGGCACACAAGGCCGCGCGTTTTCGGCGCGAATGCAAAGACTTAGGCGTTTTTTAAATGGAAAAAGGCATGAATGCAGTGCTTAAAATGTTTTTGAACCTGATCATCGTAGGCGTTGTCTCCGGCGTTATACTGGCAGGTGTGTTCTATGCCGCTGACCCGCTGATACAGGCCAACAAGGAAAAGGAGCTTAAGGAGGCCATATTCGTGGTGCTTCCAGAGGCAAAGGATTACCGCATCATTGAGAGGCGGCTGGACAAGGATACCGTTGTAACGGTATACAAGGGCATTGACGCGTCAGGCAATCCGGTCGGCATTGCGTTCAAGGCGGACGGTTTCGGCTTTCAGGGGAATGTCGGCATAATGGTCGGGCTTGACCTTGATTATCTCAAGCTAAAGGGCATAAGGATTTTAGAGCAGGTTGAGACGCCGGGGCTTGGCAACAGGATAATAGAGCCGGAGTTTGAAGGCCAGTTCAAGGGCATAGACATCAGCCCGCGCATTGAGTACATAAAGAACAGAAAGCCTGAAAAACCAAATCAGATTCAGGCGATCACGGGCGCGACGATATCGTCCGAGGCGGTCGTAAAGAACCTGAATAACGCGATTGGACGGGTCTTGAAGACCCTGCCGAAAGATGAAATGATAAAGGATGAAGGGGTTGCCCCGAAAAAGCCCGGGGAAGAGCATAAAAAGGCGACAGAGCCGTCCTGAGGCGTTTTTTGCGGTAGTTCAGCGGTTTTGCTTTAAGGAGAAAGAGCTTGGCTGACAACAATTATTCGCTCTGGCATGAGTTTAAAAAAGGCCTCTGGCAGGATATCCCTCCGTTCAGGCTTGTGCTCGGGACATGCCCGACCCTTGCCGTAACCAATTCCGTAAAGAACGGCATAGCCATGGGGCTTGCCACCCTTTTCGTGCTCGTGGGGTCAAATATCCTCATATCAGCGCTCAGGAAATACATCGCGCCGCAGGTGAGGATCGCCGTGTATGTCGTGCTCATAGCGCTCCTCGTTACGGTTACCGACATGTTTCTGGCCGCGAAATTCCCGCCAGTGTCAAAGGCCTTGGGCCCGTATGTGCCTCTTATAATAGTCAACTGCATAATACTCGGAAGGGCCGAGGCGTTTGCCCAAAAGAACCCGGTAATCCCTTCTATAATGGACGCGCTCGGCATCGGGATCGGCTTTACATTGAGCCTCATGGTGATGGGCTCAATAAGGGAGCTTCTCGGATTCGGCAGCATCCTTAATTTCAAGCTCATCGGGGCGTGGTTTGAGCCGTGGATCGTGATGATACTCCCGGCAGGGGCGTTCCTCGTGTTCGGCACGCTTATCGCGCTCGTGAACTACATATCCTCAAGGAAGAAGGCGTAACAGGCCATGGCGATCAAGCTATTAATGATATTCATATCAGCCTCGCTCGTAAACAACTTCGTGCTTACGTATTTTCTTGGGATATGTCCGTTCGTAGGGGTCTCCAACAAGACGGAAAACGCGCTTAACATGGGGCTTGCCACGACCTTCGTCATGACGCTTACGGCGGCGGCCACATGGCCGGTTTATACCTACATACTCGTTAAATATAATGTGCCTTTCCTTCAGTATGTGGCGTTCATAATAGTCATCGCGGCGCTCGTTCAGCTCGTTGAGATGTACATAAGAAAGTCAAGCCCGGCGCTTTACCGCGCGCTCGGCATATATCTTCCGCTCATCACGACAAACTGCGCCGTACTGGGGCTTGCCCTCTTCATGGTCATAAGGAATTACAATTACGTGCAGAGCGTTGTGTTCGGTTTCGCCACAGGGGTCGGATTCACGATTGCGATACTGATGATGTCGGGCATAAGGGAAGAGCTTGAGTTCGCGGACATACCAAAGCCGTTTCAGGGCATCTCAATCACCCTTATCATAACCGCGATGATGGCCCTTGCGTTCATGGGCTTCGCCGGGTTAATCAGGGGGTAGTTTTTTATGATAAAAGACATGTCTTTGGCGGCCCTATTATGGCAGAATGTCCTTAAGGTGAAGGCAACATGACTATTGGGGCGATGATAGCGGTATCAGCCGTAAGCATGGGCGGGATAGGGGCGTTTTTAGCCGCGTTCCTCGCCTTTGCGGACAAGAAATTCAAGGTTCAGGAAGACCCGCGCATAGAGGCCCTGCTCCAGATCCTCCCGAACACGAACTGCGGGGGGTGCGGGTACCCGGGGTGCAGGATGCTCGCGGAGAACCTCCTTTCAGGCGCGGCCCCTTCAAACGCCTGCGTTGCCGGAGGGCAGGATATTGCCGTTAAGCTCGCAAGCGTCCTGGGCGTAGAGGTTGCGGACCATAAAAGGCTCGTCGCGGTCGTGCTCTGCAAAGGCGGGCACAGGGAGGCAAGGAAAAGCGGAACCTATAGGGGCGAGCTTAGCTGCACCGCCGCGCACATGACCGGAGGCGACAAGGCCTGCACATACGGCTGCCTCGGGTACGGAGAATGCGTGGAGGCCTGCAAGTTTGACGCGATGGCCATGAACGACAACGGGCTTCCGGTCGTATTCTACGACAAGTGCGTTGGGTGCGGGGCATGCGCGAAGGCGTGCCCGAGGAATATAATTGAGATGCACTCTGAGGAGCACAAGCTCTTTGTTTACTGCAGGAGCAAGGACAAGGGCGCTGTGGCCAAGAAGGTATGCGATGTGTCGTGTATCGCGTGTTCGCTCTGCGTCAAGGACTGTAGTGTTGCGGGCGGCATCGTCATAAAGGACAACCTCGCTGTCGTCAACCATGCGGTTGCGGCCCAGAACGACGAGTCAACAAAGAGGTGCCCGACAAAGTGCATACTCTTCGGCATTGAAGAGGGCGTTACGAAGAATAGCTTTCATGCCTCCCGAAAAAAGGCTGTTTAGCCCTGCCTGCCCACCCCCAAAAAAACTAATCTTTTATTAATTTGCCGTTAATCTTAATGTGTTATTATTTAAAGTTGAAAGTCTTAGCCGGTTGCCTTATAATCACAAATTGCGGATTTGAGGCGCAATTGTTGCGTGTTCATGAAACAATGCATAGGCAGGCCTTGTGACGATAAATAAAACGGCAATTTGTTGTATTTTTGCGTTTTTGCTGCTCTCTGTCGCGGCGATCTCCTGCAACAGGCAGCCGGACATGACAGAACCGGCAAAACTGCGCGGCGGGGAGACGAGGGCCACACTTTCCCCGATGCATTTTACGGGCTCAACCGCAAGGGCGTATGCGATTGCAAAGGAGATACCGGAGGTGCTGGACAGCCTCCATTGCTACTGCGAGTGCAAAAAGCACCACGGCCACAAGAGCCTTCTTACATGCTATGTTGACGAGCACGCAAAGCACTGCGACCTGTGCATGGATGAGGCGTTCATGGCCTACGACCTCCACAAGCAGGGCGCGGATGTCGTCTCAATAAGAAAGGCCGTGGATGAAAAGTTTTCACGGTTCGCGCATTAAAAAACAACGGAACGGGAAATTTAAAAAAACTTGAAAAACAAAAACCTGATTCTTGGACTCGTCTTTTTATGCCTCATAGTGATAGCCGGGTTCGGGGGCTATCTCATCGGCTTAAAGTCCTCCGGAAGAACGTTTTCCGACGCCACATACAGAGAGTCCTCATCGGACAGCCGCGCAGGCTCCGCGCAGGGCTCAATCGTCATTGAGGAGCTTAAGGCGGCCTTAAACAAGAACCCAAAGGACGCGGCGCTCCTGTTAAGGCTTGCGGATGCGTATTTTGAGTCAACCCAGTTTAACGAGGCGGTCATTTATTATAAGAAGTCGCTTGAACTGAAGCCTGACGAGGCGTATGTATACAACAACATCGGCCTTTCCTTGCATTACCTCGGCAATCCGGCCGAGGGGATAAAATACGTTGACATGGCCTTAAAGAAAGACCCCATGCAGCAGAGGATATGGCTTACAAAGGGCTTTATATTTGCCTACGGCCTTGGGGACCTTGACGGCGCGAAAGGCGCGTGGGAAAAGGCGGCGGCCTTGAACCCCGACAGTCAGGTCGGCAAGGCGGCCGCGGGTTATCTTGAAAAGATAAAATCAGGCGCGTCGGCCGTGCCGGCGAGATAGTTTACTCCATTGGAGGCAATCACCGCATAATGTCAGACAATCTCAAAGACGGCCGGGCAAAAGACGCCTCAATAGTAAAGTCCTTTGCATCAAAGCTTTGGGCATTTTTCAACTCCCTTAAACTCACGCTCTTTGTCCTTATTTCACTTGCCACGGTCTCAATACTCGGCACTGTCATAGAGCAGAACCAGCCCGTAGAGAAATACATAGAGGCCTACGGGAGTTCATGGACGCGCGTTATCCTCTATATGCGCGTGAATGACATGTACCATTCGCTGTGGTTTCTGGCCCTGCTCACCATGCTCTCGCTTAACATCATAGTGTGCACCATAGAAAGGTTTCCGCCGAAGTGGAAGTCCCTCTTAAGGCAGAGGCCGGATAATTTTGACCCGTCAATCATAGACAGGTTTTCAAACGCAAGGACCGTGAATGTTGACGGCAACGCGGACGCCGTAAGGGAAAAGGCCTTAAAGGCGTTTAAGGCTAGGGGTTTTAAGACGTCTCTCTCGGGCGCCTCCGGGGACTACAGGCTCTATGCGTGGAAGGGCACGATCGGAAGATTCGGCTCTGACTTCACCCACGTAAGCCTTATACTGATACTGCTCGGCGCGATAATAGGCAATATCTACGGGTATAAGGATTTTTCGGGCATATATGTCGGCGGAACGATAACCGTGCCAAAGGCCGATTTCATGCTGAGGCTGGACAAGTTCTGGATAGACTATTACGAGACGGGCCAGATAAGGCAGTACAACAGCCTCCTGACGGTTGTTGAGGGGGATAAGGAGGTAATGCAGAAGCATATATGGGTTAACGAACCCCTTTACTACAAAGGCATAAGGTTTTACCAGAGCAGCTACGGTGTGGCGTGGGACAAGATAGAGGAGGCAGAGATTGCCTTTAAGAAAAAAGCGGGCAAGGACCCGGAACCTGCTATACTTGTAAAGTGGGGAGAGCTTGCAAGGGTGCCCGGCACGCCGTATTCGGTCAAGCTCGTGGGCTATACCGCGGATTTTATATACGACGAGAAGACCAATACGGTCGGTTCAAGGTCAGGGGACGCCAATAATCCGGCCGCGAACCTTGAGATTTACAAGGCCGACAGGCTTATCGCAAGGCCGTGGATTTTCTTTAAATACCCGGACGCGTTTCCCGCGATACCTGAAACCGGAGACAATTTTATCTTAACGGCATACCGCGGCACCATGTATTCGGGGATATCAATAAACAAGGACCCCGGCACTAACGTGGTATGGCTCGGCACCGCAATAATGGGCGTTGGTTTCTTCCTGGCCTTTTTCGTATACCACAGGAGGATCTGGGTCAGCATAAGGGATAGCGGCGGCGCCTCGGTTGTCAAGCTCGGCGGCACCATAAACAAGAACACCCTTGTGTTTGAAAAGGAGTTGAAGGATATCGTTGAACGCCTGACAAAACAATAGGGATTTTGTTAAGAACGGGGGTTTTGATAAATGATACTTTCTCTTGTGTTTTTCACATTTTCTTTTATATTCTACATCCTCGCGGCCGTTTTTTACATCAGCCATTGGTTTTTTAAGAAGAAATGGCTCGGCCACACGGGCACGACGATTGCGTGGGTCGCGTTCTTTTCAACTACCATCATACTTATCGCGAGGGCCGGGGAGTCGGGGCACGCCCCTTTTTCAAACCTCTACGAGTCAATGGTCCTTTTCGTATGGGCTACGAATATAGGCTATCTGCTCATGGAGATAAAGTATAAGTTTAAGGTGATCGGCGCCGTCGTGTTCGTGTTAGAGTCCCTTGCAATGCTTTCGGCCACGCTCCTGCCGTACAGGTATAAGAGTGTTGAGCCGTTGAATCCGGCGCTTCAGAACAAATGGCACTGGCTCGTTGACATACTTAAGCCTTACGGCTACGAGAAATACGCGATTGGCTGGCTTGACTTCCATGTGTTTACGACCTTCATAGGATACGCCGCCTTTGCGATATCCTTCGGCCTTGGGCTCATGTTCCTCGTAAAGGACGCCTATGAGAGAAAAGGCTCCCGGAATAGGCTTATTGACGCGTTCCCCGACGCCGACACCCTTGACGAACTTGGCTACAGGTCCATTGCGTGGGGTTTTCCCTTTCTTGCAACAGGCATCGTGTCAGGCGCGATATGGGCGAATTACGCATGGGGTTCGTACTGGAGCTGGGACCCGAAGGAGACATGGTCCCTCATAACATGGTTCATATACGCCGCGTATCTTCATGCCCGCGTCACGAGGGGGTGGAGGGGGAGAAGGGCCGCGTATCTTTCCGTCGCCGGCTTTTTGGCGGTCATTTTCCTGTACTGGGGCGTAAGCTTTATACTGCCGGGGCTTCACGCTTACGCTTAGAGACATAAACGCTTAAGAAAGGTTTTTCCCTTGATGCAGGAAGAAAACGCCGACAAAGAAAGCGGCTTGCCGCGATTCGTAGTGCCCGTTATAGTCGCCGTTATAGTCGCGGCGGTAGTATTGATTGTCTTAAGCGGCGGGGAGAAATACGAGCCCGTTGTCGCGGGCAAGGACGCCATAGATTTCACGCTCCCGGACCTTAAGGGCAACCTGAGGAGCCTTAAGGACTTCAGGGGCAAGGTGGTGTTCCTTAACTTCTGGGCGACATGGTGCAAGCCGTGCGAACAGGAGATGCCTTCAATGCAGGCGCTTTACGAAAGCCAGCAGGGAAGGCCGTTTGAAATTGTCGCAGTAAGCATTGACAGCGAGGGGCCAGAGGTCATTGAAGGCTTTCTCAGGAAGTATTCAATCACATTCCCGGTGCTCCACGACAGGAAGGGCGCGCTGAAGGAGCGTTACAAGACCACGGGCGTGCCGGAGACGTTTATAATAGACCAGAACGGCGTAATCGCCGAGAAGGTCTGGGGCCCGAGGGACTGGACTCAGCCGGGTTCAATTCAAACAATAATTGATCTTTTGAACTACGGGCCGAAAACGAGGCAGGATTACGCCGTAAAAAAACCCTGACCGGGCGTTTGGCGGCGCCGCGTTTATCGGCCTGCACGCAGCTTAAGCGTCTTTTCCCAATCACCGCAATCAGACCTCCGGACTGCGACATTAAAACTCTAATATTTTTTTAATCTCCAGTGTGGTAGATTTTATCAGATAAATGGCGTTGTTCTTCCACGGCTAAATTGATTAGGCCTTATCCGAAGGCAGGCGAGGTTATAGACAAATGACAAACGAAGTCTCAATCCCGTTAGCGTTCCTCGGCGGCGTTCTTTCCTTTGTGTCCCCGTGCGTCCTGCCGCTTGTCCCGTCTTATGTGTCCTTTGTAACCGGCATATCGTTTGAGGAGTTGACGGCGGATTCCGAGAACTCAAGGCTTAAAAGGGTGATACTGTTAAATTCGCTTTTCTTCGTAATCGGGTTCTCAACCGTGTTCGTCGTGATACTCGGCTCGTCCGCGCGTCTTTTCGGCGCTTTTTTCATGGAATATCAGGACGTAATCCGCAGGATCGGCGGGCTTGTGATAATGCTTCTCGGAATACACATAATAGGGGTGATAAACTTCAAGATCCTTCAGCGCGATAAGCGGCTTCAGTTCTTCAGGGAAAAGCCAAGCGGTCTTGTCGGGTCGTTCCTTGTGGGGCTTGGTTTCGCCGCAGGCTGGACGCCGTGCATAGGGCCCGTGCTTTCAGCTATATTCGCGGTTGCCGCGACATCCGAGAACCCGTGGTCAGGCACGGTGCTTTTCATGTCATATTCTGCCGGCCTCGCCATACCTTTCATGCTTACCTCTGTAGGCATATCAACCTTCCTTAAATACTTTAACCGCTTTAAGAGACACATGCGAATCGTATCAATCGTAACCGGCGTTTTCCTCATCATAACTGGGCTATTGATTTTTACAAACTCTTTTGCTATAATCGGTAGCTATATAAACAACATCGTCCCGAACCTCTCATAAACCGGATTATAAGGATAACCGACATGTCAAAGCTCATTGTTGAAGTCTATGCAAGGAAAGACTGCAAACACTGTTTTTGCTTTGCAAAGTGGCCGAGCTGCACGCTCTGCAATGAGGCGCGGGCGGTTATAAACAGGGTGAATAACGATGTCCCTTTCCTGTTCAAGGAAATAGACATCAATGCAAACGAGGACCTGAAAAGACGATACACGGAAAACATACCAACCGTCGTCATAAACGGCAAGAAGGCGTTTAAGTTCAAGGTAGACGAGGCGGAATTC
>JBBTGV010000017.1:0-13793 GCA_038041305.1 Deltaproteobacteria bacterium
CATGATGGAGCTGTCCGCGATAATAATGGGGCATGAAAAAGAGGATGCTCAGTTATTGCAGGCCAACATGTACAGGTTGTTCAGGAAGTTAATCGTCGCGTATGTTGCAACGGCCTTTTGCGGACTTATCGTGGGAACGGCGCTTATATTGTACATCGCAAACGATACGATTCACAGCTACAGCGTGATAGAGGACGCGGTTGAAAGGTTCGCGTCCGGGAACGAGGACGGCGAGGTGGTCATACGCGGCGCCTCAAAGGACGAGCTTGGCAGGCTTGCCGAGGGCCTTAACAAGATGTTCAGGAAGCTTTATGAGGACAGGATAAACGAGCAGCAGTATATAAATGTCCTTGACTGGCAGGCAAAGGAGAGCGAGAAGACGGCCGCGGAACTGGCTGTCGCCAACATAAGCCTCACGGAGGCGCAGTCGGAGCTTGAAGACAAGAACAAAAGCCTTGAGACCAATATAATGGATCTAAAGGATTTGAACCGCAGGCTTGCGGACACGCGCGCTCAGATGCTACAGTCCGAGAAGATGGCCTCCCTGGGCCAGCTTGCCGCAGGCGTGGCTCATGAGATAAACAACCCGATAGCCTTTGTGGGGAGCAATTTAAACGCCCTTTCAGACCATATAGAGGACATAAAAAAGTTTTTCTCCATGTGCTCGGCGGCGGAAAGGCATATTATGCGCGGCGAATTCAACGAGGCAACGGCCGAGGTCGGGAAGATCGCCTCCTTCAGGGAGTCCGCGGGGCTTGATTTCGCCATGAAAGACAGCCTGCAGATTATAAGCGAGTCCTCGGACGGGGTCAGGAGGATATCCGAGATCGTCAGGGGGCTTAAGGACTTCTCGCATGTTGACGGCTCCGACGTGATGGACTACAACATCAACAAGTGCTTAGAGGATTCAATAAAGATAGCGTGGCACGAGATAAAATACAGGGCGGACCTGAACAAGGAGCTTGGGGACATACCCAATGTGGTTTGCAGGCCGAGGCAGCTCAATCAGGTGTTCCTTAATATAATAACAAACGCGGCGCAGGCCATGGGCGCGGAAAAAGGCCTGATAAGCGTGAGGACCTACGCGAATGACGGCGTCGTGGTGGCCGAGATAGAGGACAAGGGCTGCGGCATGTCGGACGAGGTTATTCAGAAGATTTTTGACCCCTTCTTTACCACAAAGCCCGTGGGCAAGGGGACGGGGCTCGGGCTTGCCATTGCCTCGGGCATAATCAGGGATCACGGCGGCTCCATTGACATTGAGAGCAGGCAGGGGGTCGGGAGCAAATTCACCATAATGCTTCCGATAAGGAATGAAAGGCTTGAGGCGGCGTCTTTGACGGCTTAAGGGGAGCGGGCTTATGGAGCATACGGTTCTTTTTGTTGACGACGAACGCAACATATTGAATTCCATGCAGCGTGTTTTCAGGAAAGAGGGATACAACGTCCTGACAGCCGAAAGCGGCGCTCAGGGCCTTGAGGCGATTAGGGACAAAAGGGTCTCTCTCGTGGTCTCGGACCACAGGATGCCTCTTATGGACGGCGTTGAGTTTCTATCAAAGGTCAAGGATGCCTCGCCCTACACGGTGAGGATAATACTTACGGGCTATGCTGATTTAAAATCCATCATGGCCGCGGTCAACAGCGGCGAGGTTTTCAGGTATATAACGAAACCGTGGGACGACGATGAGCTTAAGGCGGTGGTCAGGGGCGCCATTGACCATTACGCGGTAGTGGCTGAGAACTTAATCCTTCAGGAACTCACGAAAAGGCAGAATTCGGAGCTTAAGCAGATGAACAGGAGCCTTGAGGCAAAGGTCCTTGAAAAGACAAAAAAGATCAGGGATAATTTCTTCGCGTTCGTAAGGATATGCGCGAACCTGCTTGAGCTTTATGAGCCGTATCTCGGGAGCCACAGCAAGAGGATCGCCTCAATGGCAAAAGGGCTTTCATCGCGCATGGGCCTTTCCGGGGCCGAGGCCGAGCTTATTGAGAGCGCGGCCCTTCTTCACAACATAGGGTTAATCGGCGTGCCGAGGGAGATATTGGAAAAGGACCCCGCTCTTCTCATTGAGGGCGAGAAGGCGGTTTTAAGGCATAACCCCGTGCTTTCGCAGGACATCTTAAGCCAGATTGACACATTAAGGCAGGTCGGCATCATCATAAGGAGCCATACCGAGAGATACGACGGGGGCGGACATCCGGACGGGCTGAGGAAAGAAGAGATACACATTGGTTCAAGGATAATAGCCGTCTGCAAGGCGTATGACGGCTTAAGGCACAGGAAGAAAGGCCCGCTGGGCCTGACTGAGGCCCTTGATGCGATTTATAAGGAAAAGGCCCTCGGCCTTGACCCTGAGGTCGTTGACGCCTTCGCGGGATTCATAAAGGACTGGAAGGACGAGGCCATGTATCCATCCGTTGTCATGCAAGGCGCGGACATGCCGTACATGAGGGTCTCTATCACGGATTTAATCCCCGGCATGAGGCTTGTGAATGATATTGTGACAGTCAAGGGAAGGCACCTTGTGACAAAGGGGACCGCCCTATCCGCGGCCCTCATAGAGAAGGTTCAGAAGTTCCATCACATAGACGCCGTTGCGGAAGGCATAGAGGTGCTTTCAAACGACATGCAGGACAGGTAGGCAGTGGGCGGCCTGAACGAATTAAGAGTTTCTCCGCGGATTGTCAGGCGTTTCCATGCGCCGCGCGCGTGACGGACAGGTTATCTTGTTTGGCGGGGCCGCGCCCTTGACACGCTGATCCTGCGGCCTCCGAGCATGCTCTGTTGCAACGCGTCTATCACCTTGCCCGCGGCGTCTATCGGCACCTCTACGAAGGTGAATTTGTCGGATATCTTTATGTTCCCTATGTCCTTGTAGCGTATGCCGGTTTTTTCCGAGATAAGCTTCACTATGTCGCCGGGCCGTATCTTTTGCTCCCTGCCAGCGGTCACAAAGAGCCTTGCCATGTCCGCTGACGCGCCCGTGTCTTCGGGGGGCGGGGCGGCCTCGCGTCCCGCGCCGAACCCCTCAAACTGGAACTTCAACAGCGCCGCCGCGATCTCCTTCGGACTGCTCTTTTCGGTCAGCTCCTCTATTAAATCAAGGTATTTGTCAAATCGCTTGTCATCCCTGAATTCATCTATTTTTTCCTTGATGCGCTTGACGCGCGCCAGGAGGACGTCCGCGTCGGACAGGAGCCTGCCCCTTTGTATCTTTGTCTTGGCCGCCGCCTGCATGAGCCTTAATTGCTTGTCCTCCCTCGGGGTGACGAATGTTATGGCGACCCCTTTTCGTCCGGCCCGGCCTGTCCTGCCTATCCTGTGGACATAGGACTCCGGGTTCTGGGGTATGCTGTAGTTTATGACATGGGATATGTTGCTTATGTCAATGCCCCTTGCGGCCACATCCGTGGCCACGAGCACCGAGACGCGGCCCTCGCGGAATTTCTTCATCACAGACTCTCTTTTGGATTGCGTGAGGTCTCCGTGTATGGCCTCTGCCTCGTAGCCCTTTAGATTCAGGTCCGAGGCCACGTTGCCGGCCTCCATCTTGGTATGGCAGAACACGAGGAAAAGGTTTGAATCCTCGGCGTCTATGAGCCTGCACAGGGCGTCCATCTTCTCGGAGGCCCTTACCTCGTAAAATATCTGGCTGATCTTCGGCGCCGTAAGCGTGTCCATCTTGATGGCCACCCGTTCCGGGTTCTGCATGTAGCGGTTTGATATCTTTAGAATTTCCTCTGGCATCGTGGCTGAGAAAAGAAGGGTCTGCCTTTCTTTGGGCGTCTCCTTGAGGATGGTCGTAATGTCGTCAATAAAGCCCATGTCCAGCATCTCATCGGCCTCGTCAAGCACCACGGTGGTTACCTGATTAAGCCGCAAGGTCTTTCTCCTTATGTGGTCAAGGACCCTGCCGGGGGTGCCGACCACGACCTGAACGCCCTTCCTGAGCGCCTGGATCTGCCTTTCTATGGACTGGCCGCCGTAGATGGGCACGGCGTGGATCTTCTTCCATCTGCCGATCTTGTTCATCTCCTCGGCCACCTGCATGGCGAGCTCCCTCGTGGGGGTCAGTATTATGGACTGCGTCAGAAATGTCCTCGGGTCTGTTTTTTCAACGACCGGTATGCCGTAGGCCGCGGTCTTGCCCGTGCCTGTCTGCGCCTGCCCTATTATGTCCCTGCCCTTCAGGAGCAGGGGTATTGTCTTTGCCTGTATGGGTGTCGGCTCCTCAAAGCCCATGTCAGAGACGGCCTGCATGAGTTCCTTGCTTAGATTAAGGTCAACGAACTTGATTGGTCTGTCTGTTTCCACTTCATCTCCTTGTCATAAATGATTTTTTTACGAATACATGTTATCACGGCGCCTGATGATAAGCAATTTCTTTATAGTTGAAAAAATATGCCCGGTGACCCCATTCAGCGCCCGGACGCCCTGGGTGTTTTCTTGTCAAAAAAGGTTTTTTTGCTTACCTTTTCCTTCAACAATGCCGAAGTATAATGTTGTGGATGCCGGCTATTTATGATAGCGTCAAATGGAAAATATGCTAAAATCCGTATGGATTAAGCCCGTAATATTAAGACTTGCAAGATTAGATTGGAGGTAAGACCGTGAAAAGATTAGCCGCGGCAATCCTGTTTTTAGCCTTTATCGCCCAGTCATGCGGGCCGTCAAAGCAGGTCCTGCAGGAGTCCGAGGGGCTTGTAAAGGCCGGAAATTTAGAGGAGGCATACAATATCCTTAACAATCTCTGCAGGGAAGATGACAACAAGGAGGCGTGCGCAAGAAAAGACGCGCTTAAGAAAGACATATTCGCCGAGATTGCCGGCAGGATTGACGCCGCCATGAACACAAAGAGGGTGAACGGATATCTCCCCCTGCCCTTGATAGACGGGCTCGCCTCTGACGCCAAAAGGATGGCCTATTTCGGCTACAAGGACGATTCGGACCGGGCCGCTGACAAGCTCGCGAAAGAGAGGGCCGGGACCGAGGCCATGGCAAAATCGCTTATTGACGATGCCGCGAGGATGCTTGGCTCGGAGGAGCGCATAAAGGCCGTTGAGGCCCTTGACGCCGCCGTCGCGCTTGACCCCAAGGCCCATGCGGCGCGTGCGGATTATGCGGCGAGGGTTACCGGTGATTTGATGCGGCTCGCGGCCAGGGCGCGGGCAGAGGAAGATTGGAATTACGCGGGCCGGCTGCTGAGGGAGGTCAAATACATTTCTCCGGGGTATCAGGGCATAGACGAGATGATAAGGGAGTCTGACGATAAAGACGCGTTCGCATATTACATGGGCGCCGGGGACGCGGCCTTCAAGAAGGGGGAGTATGAGAGGGCGATAAGGATTTACAGGGCCGCGCTGAGATTCCCTGAAGGGGACGCCGCGGCGTTGCTTTTGCTTAAGGTCAGGATGGAGGGCGGGGTCGCGCTTGTAAGAAAGGGGCTTGATTTTCACGAATCAGACCAGCCTTTTAAGGCGTATGGGTTCGTTAAAAGGGGGGTTCTGATGCTTGCGGATGTGCCGGCGGAGAAAAGGGGCATGATGGATTTCCCGACGCAGGAGCTTAACTCGTTCCTTGATGCCCTGTCCTCAAAGGCGAAAAAAGAGGCTGAGAGGGAAAATTTCGGCGTATCATACCAGTTTGCGAAGATGGTCAAGGACATTGACCCGTATTTTACGGGCATAGGCGAACAGGTAAAGAGGCTTGAAGACACGCTGACGCAAAGGGCAGTAAAGGGTGTGGCCGTAATGTCTTTTGCAAGCCCCACATACAACCCCGAGGCTGGCAAGACCTTCTCCGCTGGCATCATCCACTTCCTGTACAAAAACCTTGGGACGGATATAAAGGTGGTTGAGAGGGAAGGCATGGAGAAGATATTGAAGGAATACGAGGTCAAGGTCGTGGGCCAGACCGAGCAGAGGTCCCGGGAAAACATCCTGCATCTCTTGGGCGCGGATTATCTGTTGTTCGGCGATGTCCTTGACTTCAGGGTTGAGGCCGCCCATAACGAGGTGTTTAAGACCGTTAGGGCCAAGACGCAGACCGAAAAAACCAGGAACCCGGAGTACGATGCGTGGGTCAAACGCAGGGACAGCGGGGATGCGGCAGGCATGCCCCCGCCCACGCATATCTTAAAGCCCGTGTACGAGGACATCAAATACAAGGTGACCATGCACAAGAAGGTCGGCATCGCAAAGGCAAGCTACAGGGTCGTTGACATAAAGGGCAAGCTCATATACACAAACGTGGCCGAGATAAGGGAAACCGTCAACGCCGAAGGCACGGACGGCGTTGAGATTGGCGAGTTCAGCGTCCCGATGAAGATGGCCGAGGTGCCGTCCGACATTGAGATACTTCAGAAGGTTCAGGATAAGGCCGTAGCGGAGATTGGCGCCGAGCTCACCGGCGTCTTTTCCTCGCCTGAGACAAGGTATATGGATGAGGCCTTAAGGGCCGAGAGCGACGGGGCTTTAAAAGACGCTATTGAGAAGCTTGCGGACGCGGAGGTCATGTTTAGGAGAAAGGGCAGGGATACGAAGGAGATATCGGACAGGACAGGAAGACTTTTAGACTTGCTTTCCGACATGTAGGCGCCTGAACCACGGATATAAATGCGGCCCACCCAACACGTCCCCGATTATTTTTGCCTCAATAAAGGCAAGGCGTTTATGCCTTACCTTCTGCTTGTTTTTATCCTTGCCGCGTTGCCGCGCCCGCTTTCAACAGCCTTTGCCGGGGATACTGAGACCCAAGCAATAAACAACGGCAACGGCCAAGAAGACGGCCTGCCTGCAAACGGCGCCATGCCCGAAGCCGTAGCTAACGCCATGGGCGGGGAAACCCCGAAGGGCCGAGACCTGTCCGAAGTAGGTTTGGCGCTTTCAAAAGACGACCTTGATTCAGTCATAAAACTCATACCACCGATACTTGAGGCGGATAAGGACAAAGGCCAGATGCTTTTGCCGGTGCTTGCCTATGCATACGGGAAAAAGGGCGAGACAGCGGCCGCGAGGGGGCTTCTTGTCGGCAGGACCGACACAAACAGCTTGCTGGCCATGGCAGGTCTTACAGGGGAAACCATAATACCGCCGGGCATGAAAGAGCCGGCATCAGGCGTTGAGATGTTCTACGCGAACATCAGCGTGCGGAAATCAAATGCAATCAACAAGGCGCTTTATAAAAAGGCGCTCACGCAGGCCCTTAAGAAGGCGTTTCTTAAAAGGGCCGTCAACGCCGGGGACAAGGACATGAAGGCCTTTGAGGAAAAGATGCTGCCGCGCGCGAAAGACTATTATCTTAGCCATTACGCCCTGACCTATAAAGAGGTTGAGGACTATTATTCATACGGCGTCGTGGTGTTTATTGACGGAGGCCGCCTTGACAGGGACATGGGGCTTTTCTCGCCGGCGTCCAGGGCCGTGTTGCGGATAAAACTTATGCACGGCAAAGGGGCTTTGTATGCGGGCAAGGCGCTCCTTAAAGACCTCATTGATTCGGGGTTTTCAGTGGAGGACATGGGTGCGATTGACCCGGGAGGCGAGACCAACGGCAGGACAAAGGGCGCCATCGTCATTCAGGTCAATGAGGCGCGGTCCAAGTCCGCCAATGTGATGGGGTCTAAGTTTAAAAGCATTGAGGGCAGCATTGACGTTGCCATACTTAACGGCAATAACGGCCTTGTCATCGCCAGAATCAGCAAGGCCGACACGGTAGTGCATTTGAGCGAGGAAGACGGGCTCGTCATTGCCATGAAAAAGGCCTATGAAAAGCTCTTAAGCCCGTTGAAGGACACCATCGCGCATATTGAGGCGACCATGGGCAAAGACATCGCGTCAGGGGCGCTGCCTCCGATAGAGATGCAGGCCGGCTCCGTAAGGGACGTGTTTTCCAACATGTATAAGTTCTACTCCGAGGAGCCGATACTCTTGCTGTCAATAAGGAATAACACCGCCGAGGCGTACGGGAAAATCAAGATAAGCCTTTCAGTCAAGGGTTATATGGATTATCCGACAGAGGTCTTGCTTGAAGGCCTTGGGGCAAAGGAGGAAAGGGTTGTGCCCCTGAAGGCGGTTTTCAACAACTCCATACTTGACCTTACGGAGAATACGCTTCTTCAGTCCGAGATAGACCTTTCGTACAACGAAGGCGGGGTTGTGAAGGGCCTGAAAATGAGGCAGCCGGTTCAGGTTTACGAGAAACACGCGCTTGTGTGGGACGATAAGGGAAAGATCGCCTCTTTTCTCACCGCTAAAGACCCTGTTGTCATGGAGTTCGCGACAAAGGCGGTGCGCGAGTACAATTACCCTGAGATGAATCAGGCCATGGTAAAGGCGCGGGCCATCTTCGGTGCAATGGGCGCGCTTGGCATCACCTATGCGCCGGACCCGACCCCGTATTCAATGGCCTCAAGTGTTGCCAATATCGTTGACTATGCCCAGTTTCCGAGGGAAACGCTTACGCGCAAGGCAGGGGACTGCGACGACCTCGTAAGCCTCTTCGGGGCTTCGTTAAAGAGCCTCGGCGTGGAGGTCGTGCCTATTGAGGCCCCGGGGCATCTTTTTTTGATGTTTGACGCCGGCATATCGGCTGAGGACGAGGCGTTGTTCGGGTTTCAGAGGGACATGTATGTGGTTTACGACAACAGGGTTTGGGTTCCGGTTGAGACAACGCTTGCCGGGTCGTCGTTTACGCTTGCATGGATGAAGGGCGCGGAAAACGCCGTCAGATGGAAGGACCAGGCGAGGTTTGTTGATTTGGCAAAGGTGTGGAGCACCTACGGACAACCTACCTTGCCGCCTGCTGAATTCAGGCAGGATGTCTCAAAAAACGACATTGAGCAGAAGTTTCCCGGAGAGCTTGAGGGCCTTCAGAAGAAAAGGGGGGAGTTCCTCGCAGGCATGTTTGCCCAAGGTGGGGTATCTGGCCTGAAGCAGATGCTGATAATCTACGGCAGGAACAACATGCTCAAGGAGGCGCTTCAAATAGCGGATGAACTTATGAGCAAGGCCGTTCTTGACCCCGAGGCGCTTAACAACATCGGCAACATCTATTTTCTTAATGGTGAGTTTGAAAGGGCCGTCAGCGCATACGCGTCGGCGCTCAATTCCTCGCCGAACGACCCGGGCATACTTGTGAATATCGCAAGGACGTATCTCAGGGCAGGTAACCTTAAGGAGGCAAGGGAGGCCTTCAAAAAGGCGTTGAGCATTGACGCTGATATAAAGTATAAGTATCTTAAGCTATATACCGAGATAGGGTTTTGAAAATCCGTCCATTTAACCCTTTAAACATGGGAGGAGTTATGCGCTTAAGATTCCTTTTGGTGTTTTTCATGGCACTAATGCTATTTTCCGGGACAGCCCGGTCAACTGACAAAAAAGACTCTGCATTCAACAGGCTCAGGGCGGCTGTTTCAAGGGTTCAGAAAAAAAGCGCGAACAGCCAATCAACGGCGGTTGCGGGTGTAAAGGGCGCTCCTGAGAGCGCCACAGACGAGCTTTACTGGAAAGACGGAGCCAATGCCATGAATGAGGCTCAGACAAATGAGCTGGCGGAGATACTCCCGCTCATAGAAAAAGGCGACAGGGAGGCGGCCATAACCAGATTGGACGCGTTTCTGAAGAACCACCCCGAAAGCCCTGTGAAAGGAGATATAGAGGAGGAACTAAAGGTCTTAAGGTCTAAGGAATAGCGGGCATTAAAGAATCTGCCTGACGGGCATTGTTGAGGAGCAATAGACTTGAAAGTTCGCGTGTGACGTTGCCAATGATTTGAAGGTTGATGGGTATTATAGGTATAAAAAGCCCCGAGGTTAGAGATCTCGGGGCTTTTTATATCAGTAATGTGTTAGGGTTATTTTTTAACGCCAAACCTCCTTATTGCAACCAAACCGATAATTCCTGAGCCTATAAGAAGCATGGTGGACGGCTCCGGTACAGTGTTAGTGAAGGTAAAGTCATCCATCAACGGCATCTGTTGCCCTGCATAGCCGTGTGCATTAGCGCTGAAGGTGACATAGCTGATTTCGTCACTAAAGTCCAGCGTGTATGTTTTTACTGGTATGTCGGAATAAGATGCGATTATTCCTTCACCAACTGACCCAAGCGCCACGTCTAACGAATTATATGCAACAGCCGTCCAGTCTCCAAGGATGTTGCCGCTTGGGGAGTATGCGCCGATGAACCCCGATGTGCTGAAGCTGAAATAGTCAACCGTATCCGAGAAATTCAGAGTAAATGAATTCCCATAGGCGGTAGGGCCCCATAAGGTTAACACATTTGGTGATGATGGTTCCGCAACATATAACCAACTGGTGACATCTGCCACATATAAGCCTGAGCCAGGTGTTAAGCTGGAAGTAGTAAGGCCGTAACTTGCCAGATAGCTTGTTACAGCAGAGCCTGTTATCGGTCCTCCTGATGCGTCAAGCGAGTCAAAGTCAACGGTTATCGCGGATGCATCTTTCTGTAAAGCAAAAAGCGATATTATTAAGAGCGCTATTAAGCTTATTACAGTCTTCTTAAGCAATCCCTTTTGGATGTTTCTCAAATACATGATTGTTCTACCTCCTTTGTACTGTTAAATTGTTAAAAAGATATGTGTTGGTTAGTCTTAGATGAGAAAATCTGTTGGTCGTTGTGAGTTGTATAATGCAAAAATAATGCCAATTTTTCCCTAAAAGCTATGTGTATGATTTTTATATATTTTCTCTAACAAATAAGTTGATTATGTTTTAGTTCTTGTAAAAAAGATTGACAATGATTTGCTTAAATTTTAACTGATTCATGATTAGCTTTGTAAAAAATATAATATTTTCAATATGTTATTTAATGATTATATAAAACTTTAGGTGTAAAGAATGTTGACAGTTGTGGGTGGGCTCGGCCCACCATTTCCATTTAGTCTTGTATGGCGGGCCTCGCCAGCCTCCGCATGAACAAAGCCATCATTGCATCAGTTGCCCTACAGGGCCTTGGCCATTTTTATAAATTCTTCTATGTCTTTTAATCCAACATGCAGGATGTCATAGACGATGCTGTAATCCACCTTTTCATAATCGTGCGCCATTATGTTGCGGAAGCCGACCATGTCAACCATCCTGTTCCTCAATCTGGCGGGGATTATGCCTTCTTCGTTTAAGATATGGAAGGCCTCGCCCATTGTGGCGGGCTTTCTGAGCCTCCTGTAGGCTATCACGGCTTCGGCCAGGTCTATGGAGGCCTGCGATGCCAGATAAAGATAGCGTTCAACCGCGCCCCGGATATCTATGTTTTCCTCAAGCTCTTTTCTCGGGTATTTCTTATACCTCTCCAATATCTTCAGATATTTTCTGATGGAGCTTACCTTGTTTTCAATTGCGGACAGATTGGTCATTGGCTATGGGGCTATGCCTTTGTCAATTGGTACTTCTTAAGCAGATAACGGAAGTCAAAATATTCGTTTAATATCTTCGGCTCCACAAGCACCCTGAACGGCTCTTTCTCGTAGATGAGCCTGCCGTTGGCGATGATATCGTATTTCAGCTCAGGGCTGTCCGCGAGGTTTAAGAGCACGATATCAATCCTATCGGTCTTTAATAACGCGGAGAGCTTGTCCATCAGGCTGAATTTAGCGCCAAGGTTCTTTTTTTTGTCCTTTTCATCCAGATATACGGCAAAGTCAAAATCGCTCAAAGGGCCTTCTTCTCCACGCGCCCTTGAGCCGAAGACATAGACGAGCTTTATCTTCGGATAAGACTTGAAAATCGCCTTCAGGTCTTTTAGCCTCTTTTTATACATGGAAGGATTATAAAGGAACAGGCCTGTGTTTTCAACGATGTTCCATGCCTCGCAGGTTCGCGCCTGCCCGGCGCCATTAAGGATGCTTATTCCCCTGGCCTTCTCTAAATACAAAACAATCTGCTGGATATGTTCACCGGCCTAACCAAGCGCATGCTTGCCCGTCCCGTGCCCGCCCGTCCTTTTTATAAGGCCGTCTTCCATGAGGGGCTTTAGAAAGAAGCGCGGACATCGCCTCGTTACTGCCAGTTGCGGGAACTGATTTTATACTGCCTTTGAAAATTCTTTGATCTCATGCTCAAGGCGCTTGCCGAGCTTATCCGAAGCAACATCAAGATCATGCTGGGACTGCAGTCCCAGCCAGAATTCCGCGGTTGTTCCAAAAAACCTTGCCAGTCTTAGCGCGGTGTCGGCTGTGATTCTTCTTTTCTTAAGCACAATCTCGTTTACCCTGCGGGGAGGGACGCCAATGCCAGCGGCAAGCCTGTTCTGGCTCAAGCCCATTGGCTTGATAAACTCCTCCAATAAGACTTCGCCAGGGTGTATGGGATGCAGTTTGGTTTTTATCGTTTTTTCTCCTTTAATGGTATTCGGTTATCTCCACATTGTAAGCGTCGCTCTTTTTCCATACGAAACATACGCGCCATTTGTCATTAATCCTGATGCTGTGTTGCCCTGAACGGCGGCCCTTAAGTTTCTCAAGCCTGTTCGCGGGAGGAATCGTTAGATCATTTAAATCTTTTGCGTTGTTGACCATCCTCAGCTTTCTTAAAGCGGTCTGCCGGATATCATACGGCAGTTTCTTTGAACCTTCCCTCGTATATACCTTCTCGGTTTCTTTGTCCTTAAAGGATTTAATCACAGCGTTTATTGTATATCGTATAACGTTATACGTCAACTGTTTTCAATAAACCTGCTTGAGTATTAGAGCTGCAAGGCTGGTGCAGGCAGCGCAATTCCCCATTTTGAAAATCGGGCTAAAAATTCTGCTTGCTTAATTTGTCGGATTGGTTGAAATATCTGGTGGCGGTGCGTGGACTCGAACCACGGACATGGGGCTTATGAGACCCCCGCTCTGCCAACTGAGCTACACCGCCGTTGATGACAGGTTTTAGCGGAAAATATTATAAAGACAATTCCAGCAAAAGTATATAGCTTTTTAAATCCCCGAACAGCCCCCCTTTTTCTTCAGAGACGGCGATCACAAGGACATTTCTGCCGCTGTCGTCAAAGGCATCCATGAAAAAATCAGAGACATAGCCCTGTATGTCCATTGTTGAGCTGTTCTTTGTCATTGTCTTCATTGTATCGTCCCATGAGAGGCTTGTTATTGAGCCGGTCTTGAATGAAAGCGGCTTTTCAGCCAATCTCCCAAGCCCGCCCGGGATATTTCTTTTTATGATTGCCTGATTGTTATTGCCGAAGAACCTGCCTTCAATCGGGATAAGCCTCGGCGCGGTCCCCGCGCCTGAATCATTCAATTCAGCGTGATTAAGCGTGCCGCCGAAAAAGTCGGCGCTCATCCACTTAAGCCCCCACTTTCCGTCGTCTTCCCTGCCGTAAAGCCTCAGATACCCCCTCTGGTCAAGCACGAGGACCCCGTTTGCAACGCCTTTGACGCCAATTGGCTCTATGCGGTAGATGTCTCCAAAAGGAGGCGCATCCTTTATAAAATCCCCTTCGGGGACGATTTTCAGGCCTTGTTTTTTTAGGAGTTTTATGGGGCCGAAGAAGCCGTCCGTTTCTCTAATGCCCTGCCCGACAAGTGTTGCCCTGTTGTTAACTTCAAAAATCCTTAAAACCCAATTTATGTTGTCCATGGTGACGCTAAAGGCATTATCCTTAAATTCAATCGCGCTGCTATAGGGTTTGCTGTCCCTTATCGCCGAGACATATACCTCAGCAGAGCCGTCCGAGTCCGAGTCAATAGAGCAGATGGAGATATTGTCCTCTCCGGAGGCGTTCTTTATTTCCTTTATGATGTTTAAAGCCCCCCCCACAAGCCTTGC
>JBBTGV010000018.1:0-19051 GCA_038041305.1 Deltaproteobacteria bacterium
TTTTCTTCATGCCCTTAAACAGCATATGCTCAAACACATGCGAAATGCCGGCCTCTTTTTCGGTCTCATCCGCGCTCCCGACCTTTACCCAGAGCTGTATCGCCGCAACAGGCGCGGAGTGCTCCTCCTGCACGATAACCGTAAGCCCGTTTCCAAGTTCCTCCCTGAACGCGGCGTTTGCTTTTGCATTGATTGAAAGCAATAAGAAGGCCGTAAAGCATAAGATAAAAAGACTTAAACGCCTTACTCTCATCAATAACCCCCCCATTTTCTTTCAGATTCAGTCTTTAAGAGATTAAAGCATATTTGGTTTTTTTTCAACCCAAATAATCTTTAAACCGAACCTGTCCTTGACAGCAAGGCGGAAAATGTTATGCTCAAATAAAAGGGCGCGTATGGCTGAAAAATCGGTTCTTCTGATTGTTGACGTGCAGATGGATTTTTGTCCCGGAGGCTCTTTTCCCGTTGAAGGCGGGGACGAGGTAGTCCCCGTGATAAACAGGTATGTCGCGCTCTTCAGGGATTTAAACCTCCCCATCATAGCGAGCCGGGACTGGCATCCTCCGGAGTCGAGCCATTTTAAAGGGCACGGCGGAAGCTGGCCTGCCCATTGCGTGCAGGGCACGACGGGCGCGGGCTTTCATCCGGAGCTTAAACTTCCGAGGAGCGCGGTAATCATAAGCAAGGGCATATACGTTGAAGAGGAGGGGTATTCAGCGTTTGACGGCTATGACGCGGACGGCCGCAGGCTTGATGAGTTTTTTGCGAGGTTTAGCGTTGACGCGATTTATCTCGCCGGTCTTGCAACGGATTACTGCGTCAAGGCGACCGCGCTTGAGGCCCTTAAAAGGGCGTATAAGGTGTTTCTGCTTGAGGATGCCGTAAAAGGGGTTGACAAAAACAAAGGCGATTCAGACAGGTCTGTTGCCGAGATGGTTAACGCGGGCGCGAGGCCTGTTAAGATAAAGGAGGTTATGGACATCTTAAGCAACCCCGCGGACACCGTGTGGTAGGAAAGGCGCAGGCCTTTTTAGCCGCGCCGTTTTTTTGCCGTTCCCCTTTTTGTTCCCGTCTTTATTCTATAAGGCCCTAAAAATGCCCCGGAGCTCACGAGGCCGTCCCATTCCCTTTCGCTCATAATCTTTTTTTCAATGACAATTTCCTTTACGGACCTTCCCGAACCCGTTGCCTCTTTTGCGACATCCGATGCGGCCCCGTATCCAATAAAGCGGTTTAACGCGGTGGCTACCCCGGAGGAATCCTCAAAATATTGCCTGCATCTCTGCCTGTCGGCCTTTATCCCGGCCACGCATCTTTTATTGAACACGCCTGCGGCGTTTGAGAGCAGTGCAACCGAGGTAAGGATGTTCTGGCATATGACGGGCGTCATCACATTAAGCTCAAGAGAGCCTGCCTGTGACGCGACAAGCACTGCCTGGTCATTCCCGATTACCTGACAGCAGACCATGACAAGCATCTCAGGGATCACGGGATTAACCTTTCCGGGCATGATTGAGGAGCCCGGCTGCACGGGCGGCAGGGTTATCTCCCTTAAGCCCGTGTTCGGCCCGGAGGATAAGAGCCTTAGGTCGTTTGCAATCCTGATGAGCTCAACCGAAGCGCCCCGGAGAGAGGCCGAAAAAAGAAGAAAATCATCCGCGCTTGAAAGATATTTGCAGGCGTTTCGGGCCTTTTTTAAGCACCTTATGCCGGTTATTTCCCTGAGCGCCTTAAGCGCGGCGACCTTGTATTTTGGATGCGTGTTTATGCCTGTGCCGACCGCGGTTGCGCCGAGGCCGATTTGCATAAGGCGGGAAAGAGAATTTTTTACGGTGCCGATGGCCGAGTCAATTGACGCCCTGTATGAGCTGAATTCAGCCCCCAATGTAATCGGCGCGGCGTCCTGAAAATGCGTCCTGCCTGATTTTACGATATCCCTGAATTCAGCCGATTTTCCCCCAAGCGCAAGGCTCAATGCCTTCAGCTCGCGCAAAAGCGCGGCTGACGAGATAATCGCCGCGATCCTTATGGCGGTCGGGATGACGTCGTTTGACGACTGGGACATGTTCACATGGTCGTTAGGATGAACGATGGAGTAGTCGCCCCTTGCGCCTCCGAGCATCTCAATTGCCCTGTTTGCGATGACCTCGTTGGCATTCATGTTGAGGGATGTGCCGGCGCCTGAATTGTAGGCGTCAACGATGAACTCCTTAAGGTGCCCTCCGTTTATAACCTCCTCAGAGGCCTTTATTATTGCCAATGCCCGCTTTTTATCAAGCGAGCCAAGCGCCATGTTGGCCTCTGTCGCCGCCCTTTTAACCATTGCAAGGGCCATGATGAGCTGAGGCCGAGCCTTTAATCCGCTTATTGGAAAGTTCTGAAAGGCCCTCTGGGTTTGTATGCCGTAGTATGCGCCCCTGGGTATTGAGAGTTCTCCGAGAAAATCCCGTTCAATCCTGAAAAACGCCCTTTTTGTCTTTTTCATGCCTTAGACCTCCGCCTTCGGCCTTTTTATCCGGGGCGCGATCGGGACGCTTATGTCAATGTGTCCCGCGAGGGTTTCAGCGGTTTTTCCCTCAATAAGTATCTGGACGCCCTTGATTGAAGGGAAATTGAACGCAATGGTTTCAACTATTGAATAGACCGTAAGCATCTCGCCCGTGGAGCCGCCCTGATGAGCTTCCTGCAGTTCCATGCTGAAATCAGCGTAGAGCGTTGAGTCTTTAACGCTGACCCCCTTAAGCGTTGCGCCCTGCGGCATCGTGGGGGTCAGCGTTTTGTTGGCAGGGCCGCTAATCAGGCTGTTAACCGCCTCTTTTATCTCTCCCTCAATAGAGGATTTTTTTATGCTTCTTTTTTCGGCCTTCAGATCCATCCCCTCCTCGTCGCCGAAGAAGACGAGGATATCCATTTGCGTTGTTTTTTGCGGCGCGGATACGCCCTTTACCCTGTCAAATATCTTTCCCCCGTACATGGACATGAGCACGATGCCCGCGATAAGCACAACGAGCGCGATGAAGATAATCTTCAGAAACCCGCCCCTGCCTTTTGAACGGCCCTTGGGCCTTTGCGGGGTAGCCTCTTTTCCCTGCTGGTGTTTCTTTTTTTTTGCCATAGGACTTAAGCCCCAAGCCTCACAAGACGGACGCCCTTAAGCCTGTGTCCGAAAAATCTCTTTCCTATTTTTATGAAGCGTTCCGGGGAATCCGTTGCGAAGAAGGCGTGTTTTGCCGTCTTGCCGCGCCCTGCATTAAGCAGGTTAAGGGTTTTAAGCTCCTCTTTCACCTCTTTCGCGGTCGCGGTCGCGGAGTCAATGAGTTTTACAGACCTGCCCGCGACCCGCGCGATTGTTTTTTTAAGAAGCGGATAGTGCGTGCATCCGAGCACGAGAGCGTCAATGTCGCGCCTTTTAAGGCCAAGCAGGTATTTTTTAGCGGCAAGGTAGGCAACCTCGTCGTCTGTCCAGCCCTCCTCGGCAAGGGGCACGAACATCGGGCATGCGATCGCGAAGGTTTTTATTCCCGGGTCAATCCGCCTGATGGCGGCCTTGTAGGCGTTGCTTCTTATCGTGCCCTCGGTCCCTATCACGCCGACCCTCTTGTGCGCCGTGGCTGAAACAGCGCTTCTCGCGCCGGGCGCAATAACCCCTATGACCGGGACTTCAATCTTTTTTCTGAGCGTTTGAAGGGCGTATGCCGACGCGGTGTTGCACGCAACCACAAGGAGCTTTATGTTGCCCTGCCTTATGAGAAAATCCGCTATTTCAAGCGAATACCTGATAATGGTCTCCTTGGACTTGGCCCCGTACGGGACCCTTGCCGTGTCCCCGAGGTAAATGGTATCCTCTTTGGGAAGAAGCCTTGCAATCTCCTTCAACACGGTAAGCCCGCCGATGCCGGAGTCAAACACCCCTATGGGCCTGTTCGCCTTGACAGACATGGTGTTAAGTGTAGGTAATAGAGGAACTCTTGTCAATCGTAATTTAGAGCATTGCAAAACCTGGAATTTTTTTTATAATAGGTTTAAGCCGCGCAATGGACGACAATGGAAAATCCTGAGATCGCAAACATATTCTACGAGATAGCGGATCTTCTTGAGATAAAGGGGGATAACCCGTTCAGGGTCCGCTCATACAGGAACGCGGGCCTTGCCGTTGAAGGCCTCTCCGTGAGCCTTAAATCCCTGCACGAAAGGGGAGGGGAAGGGCTTAAAAACATCCCTTCAATAGGGGGGCACACAAGGGAAAAGATTGTTGAGATGCTCACGACAGGAAGGTGCGCCTTCCATGACGAGCTTTTAAAAGAGATCCCTTCAGGCGTGCTTCAAATGCTAAAGGTCCATGGCATTGGCCCGAAAAAGGCCGCGGTGCTTTATAAAAAATTAGGCGTCTCGTCGGTTGACGCCCTTGAGAAGGCCGCATCCGGGCATAGGCTTATTGACCTTGACGGGTTCGGAGAAAAGTCAGAGGAGAAGGTCTTAAAGGCAATAAAGGCGCTAAGGGCAGTCTCCGGGAGGTTCAGGCTCTCAACGGCCCTGTTAACAGCGGAATCAATCATGGAGCGCCTTAAGGGTGTAAAATCCGCAAAGGAGATTATCCCTGCAGGGAGCCTTCGCAGATGGAGGGACTCCGTTGGGGACATTGACCTCCTTGCAATATCAAAAGCCCCGGAAAATCTTATGGAGAGTTTTGTTTCATATCCAGAGGCAAAGGAGGTTATTTCAAAGGGAGACACAAAGTCTTCAATTGTCCTTAAAAACGGCCTTCAGGTTGATTTAATGGTCGTTGACGCAGGTTCATTAGGGGCCGCGTTACAGTATTTCACGGGCTCAAAGGCGCATAACGTCGCCATAAGGGACAGGGCAAAGGCGATGGGGCTTAAGATAAACGAATACGGGGTTTTCAGGGAAAAGGACGGCAAATTGATTGGGGGAAAAACAGAGGAGGATGTTTACAAGTGCGTCGGGCTTCCGTGGATCGCGCCTGAATTAAGGGAAAACAGGGGCGAGATTGAGGCGGCTGAAAAAGGGGAGCTTCCCGCGGGGATTGACGTCAGGGACGTAAAAGGCGACCTCCATGTGCATACGGTTGAGAGCGACGGGGCCTCAACGCTTGAGGAACTGGCGGACGCCGCCATAAAGAGGGGCTATGAATACCTCGCCATAACAGACCATTCAAAGGCGGTCGGCATTGCACACGGGCTTGACGAGAAAAGGATTTTAAGGCAGATGGCGGAAATTGACTCTTTTAACAGGAGGCTAAAGGGGCAGGGCGAGAAGTTCAGGTTTTTAAAGGGCGCGGAGGTTGACATAAGGGCAGACGGAGGCCTTGACCATCCTGAAGGGGTATTGAAAAGGCTTGACTGCGTCGTGGGGGCCATACATTCGGGCTTTGCAATGACGAAAGAGGCAATGACAGGGCGGATACTAAACGGCATAAGAAGCGGGCTTATCCACATACTCGCGCACCCCACGGGCAGGCTCATCGGCTCAAGGGAGCCGTATGAGATTGACATGGAGATGATAATGGACGAGGCAAAAAAATACAATGTCGCAATGGAGCTTAATTCTTATCCCGACAGGCTTGACCTTAATGATATTCACTTAAGGCTTGCAAAGGAAAAGGGCATTAATATAGCCATATCAACGGATTCCCACAGTGTCTCGCACCTTGACAACATCATGTTCGGCGTACATACGGCAAGAAGGGGCTGGATTGAGAAACAGGATGTGCTGAACACGAGACCGTTAAAAGAGGTTTTGAAGATGATGAAGAGGGGGTGATGGGAGATTTCAAAAAAGCCGTTATTGCCGACAAAGACTCTGTATCCATGTATTCACAGGAATGACAGCCAGCTTTCGTCATTCCCGAGGCATTATTCGGGAATCCAGTGTCTTAATAAGAAGAATGAAAAACCCCAAACGGCAAGGATAATATCTTCTGTATGACCCGATGTCCCGCCTCTTCTAAGAGTCGGGATTGCGGCGGGCATGTTGTTCCTGCCTTCGCAGGAATGACAGCCAGCCTTGGTCATTCCCGAGGCATTATTCGGGAATCCAGTGTCTTGAAAGAATCGCGTTCATGCAAAGACGCTGGATTCCTGCCTTCGCAGGAATGACGGCAAGAATAGAGATTGATTTGTTTTAAATGACTGCTTCCTTAAATGCATTTTTTACATCATCTGGCGCCAAAACAAGACATTCTTTGAGTATAACAAGAGAAGACCTTAGGAGTTTCTCCGTCCTTTGTGTATCTTCGTGAAGTCCTATATTGTGCTTGCCTCCATGGAATAGATTGTTTCTAACGCGCCTGACCATATTCAGGTAAAACTCAACAGAATTCTGGTAAAACTTAACCGAAGTAGATTCATAAGAGACCTTGGCATTTTCCCAAGCAATCTCATGATTATCATCACCTGTGGGTATGATGACTTGTTTCATCGGTGGATTTTCAAAGATATACTCGCATGCATCTTCAATGGTCTGGTTTTTATCTATACTAAAAACATTCTGCAACGACTGAGCGAATTTCGCCCAATCTGGCTTTGCGTCCGGATATTTTTGAGGGGCGGCCTTTCGGGCAGTCTTTATCACCGGATGTTTTGGAGTCTTTTTAGGGCGAGTCCTGATGAACCAGCCGGTTCCCTTGAGTGCAAACTCAAAACGCGCAAATGTTAGGAAAAATTTAAGAAGAAGTTCTTTATCGGCTCGTGTCTTATATAAGGTGGTTATATTTTCAATATCACACATTTCTCGTCCTTAAAATGTCTGGTCAAGCATATATGTGCTACTTACTGGCGCATTTTAATTTCTCCTACGCCCCTATTGCCTTCTTGGCGTCTTGCGAGAGAGGTTCCACCTTTACCTTCACTATTCTGTTAAGCTCAACGTCAACGACGGTAAGCCGCAAGTCCCGGTAAATCACGAACTCCCCGCCGCGCGGTATCCGCTGAAGCTTCGCGAGCATGAAACCGGCAAGGGTGTGGTATTCCTCCCCGCCTTCCTCTTCAATCACGATGCCGGCGTCCTCAAGGTCGCGTAACGACGCGGACGCGTCTATTACCATTGTGCCGTCCTTCAGTTTTTCAACGACGCCGTGCTTCCCGGTATCGTACTCGTCCTCAATCTCGCCGACAATCTCCTCAAGTATGTCCTCAATCGTAACGAGCCCGGCAACCTCCCCGTGCTCGTCCACGACGATGGCCATGTGCACCTTTTTCTTCTGCATCTCCCTCAGAAGCCTGCTTATCATAATGGAGCTCGGCACGAAGTAAGGCGCCCGCAGAAGGCTTTTTACCTCAACCGGCGTTTTCTCGTCAAGCGTCCTGAACACGTCCTTGTTGAAAAGCACGCCGGCGACCTTTTCAATTGAGTCAATGTAGACCGGATAGCGCGAGAAGCCGCTTTCGGTCATGAACTTAACCACGTCCTCGTAAGGCGTATTTATCTCAATCGCTATTATCTTGTGCTTCGGAACCATAACCTCTTTGACCGTCGTGTCCGCGAATTCAAACACCCCGTGGAGGAGTTGGGCCTCGGTTTCCTCAAAGACCCCGGTTGCCCGGCCTTCCTTTATGAAGTATTTTATCTCCTCTTCTGATATGAAGACCCGTTTTTCAAGCACCTTTACGCCGAGCATCTTAAGCACCGCGTTGTTTGAGGCCGTAAGCCCCCTTATAAAGACGGAACTTATGCGCGAGAGGAAATCAATGGGCATCGCCGAGAAGCAGGCGATCCTTTCCGCGTATCTCAAGGCGAGGGATTTGGGCACAAGCTCGCCGACGACGAGGGTCGCATACGAGATGAGCACGACCACGAGAAGCACCGCGAAAAGCTCGGCGGCCTTCTGGAGAGGGGCGAAAGGAATGGCCTGTATCCAGGGTTTGAGGAGTTCAATCGCGGTTACGCCGCCGATCGCGGACGCAAGGGTGCCGACAACCGTGACACCCACCTGAACCGTGGCGAGAAACCTCTCGGGGTCTTCCTTCATCTTCGCGACAAGCTGGGCAGAGGGGTTGCCGTCCTTTGCAAGCCTGTCAATGATGCTCCTCTTCGCCGTGATTATCGCAATTTCGGAGCTTGAGAAAAACCCGTTCAGGAGTATCAGGATGAATATGATGATCGCTTCAATTACAAGCATTTCCATAAACCATCAGACCTTCGCGCCCGTCAGGTCCGCCTTAAAAACGGCTGTGCCCTGGAATATGGCCGCGCCGCCGAGTTCTTCCTCAATCCGCAGGAGCTGGTTGTATTTCGCGGTCCTGTCGGTTCTTGAGGCAGACCCTGTCTTTATCTGGCCCGCGTTTGTAGCCACACTTATGTCGGCAATGGTTGAATCCTCGGTCTCGCCGCTCCTGTGGGATATGACGGCGGTGTATGAGGCCGCCTTCGCGGCCTCAATGGCCTTAAGGGTCTCGGTCAGGGTCCCTATCTGGTTGACCTTGACGAGTATTGAGTTCGCGGTGCGAAGCGATATGCCTTTCTTAAGCCTTTCTACGTTTGTCACGAACAGGTCGTCTCCGACAAGCTGCAGCTTGTCCCCAAGCGCGTCCGTAAGGGCCTTCCATCCGCCCCAGTCGTCCTCTGAAAGCCCGTCCTCTATTGAGATGATCGGATACTCCCTTGCAAGCCCGCTGAGATAAGCGATCATTTCATCCGTTGTCACGGATTTTCCCTCAAGCGAGTATCTGTCGCCTTTGTACAGCTCGCTGGAGGCGCAGTCAAGGGCAATGAATATTTCCTTGCCGGGCTTATAGCCGGAGGACTCAATTGCCTTTAAAATGACCTCAACCGCGTCCCTGTTTTTTTGCAGCCTCGGCGCGAATCCGCCCTCGTCGCCCACCGCGGTTGAGAGGTTTTTTGACTTTAGAATGGCCTTTAGCGCGTGGAAGACCTCAACCCCCGACCTCAGGGCGTCGCTGAATGATGAAAAACCCGCTGGCACCACCATGAATTCCTGTATGTCAAGCCCGTTGTCGGCGTGCGCGCCGCCGTTTATGATGTTCATCATCGGGACCGGCAAAACCCTTGCGTCAACCCCGCCGATGTATCTGTAGAGCGGAAGCCCAAGGCCTGTTGCCGCGGCCTTTGCAACAGCGAGAGAGACCCCTAATATCGCATTTGCGCCGAGCTTTTCCTTGTTCTCAGTGCCGTCAAGCTCAATCATCTTCAAGTCAACCTCAGCCTGTCTTGTCGGGTCCATGCCTATGATTTCCCTGGATATTTTCGCATTGACAGACTCCACTGCCTTTAATACGCCTTTTCCGGCGAATCTTTTTTTGTCGTTATCCCTCAATTCAACTGCCTCAAATGTGCCGGTTGACGCGCCGGAAGGCACGGAGGCCCGCGCCTTTGCCCCGCAATCAAGCGCTATATCAACCTCAACCGTAGGATTCCCCCTTGAATCCAATATCTCACGGGCAGTTACATTTGCAATCTTCATTCATTTCCTCCAAACCTTTTTTTATTTTACAGAACTATATCAAAAAATCATGTATAATTGGACAGAATCTTAAGCCGGCATTCCTTCGCCATTGGTTTCAATTATACCTTTAGTCCCCGGAAATGCAAGTAAAATCAAAATCTTATGAAGCCCGGTAAAAAAGAAGAAAGCGAGATAATTTTTCTGGACAACAACGGCTCTGTTGATGAATTCAAGGGCGACAGGCGCAATCATGTGAGGTTTCCCGTAGCCCTTGCCGTAAGGTATAAAGACCTTGAACCGAGGATTTACAACGACCTGGTGCTTAACGCGAGCAGGGGAGGGGTCTATATATCAACAGAGGCCCCTTTTCAGGTCGGGACGGCGTTAGACATGCATTTTTACATACCGCCTTCTGAAAAGCTCCTCGGAGAATTCAGGGGAGAGGTCGTCGGCATTAACCTCTCAGGCGGGAGTTACCCGACAGGCATGAATGTAAAGTTTATTGACTGCGATGAAGACGCTTTAAACAGCCTTGTTGAGTATCTTGAAGGCAGAAAGCTGCTTGTTGACGAGGAGGCGTAAGGCTTTAACGCGGCATGAAATCAGAGATGTCCATGTGTTGACAATATCTTTTTCCGAGGCATAATTGTTTCATGCGAATAAATGCAATAACCCTCTTCATCAATGGCATGGCCGTGCGCCAGGGCGCGCGCAAATAAGGAGGTGTTGTATGAGAATGACAAAGGAATTAGAGGGGCTCGTGCACATAGACGCGCTCGGCGCGCGTCTTGAGGGAAGCCTTACGATACCAAAACACGCGGAGGGCATCGTGCTTTTTGCGCACGGCAGCGGCTCAAGCAGGAAAAGCCCGCGGAATAACTTCGTGGCCGAGATACTGCACGCATCGTGCCTCGCCACGCTTCTCATTGACCTTCTGACAAGGGACGAGGACAGAAGCTACGAGACACGGTTTGACATTGATCTGCTTTCAGACAGGCTTGTCTCAGCGACAAGGTGGCTCGCCGAGGAGGACTCAACCAAGGGGCTTGTCGTCGGGTATTTCGGCGCAAGCACGGGCGCCGCGGCGGCGCTTCAGGCATCAATATCAGCCGCGGTGCCGATAGGCGCCATTGTCTCAAGGGGAGGCAGGCCGGACCTTGCTGAGCCGTGTCTCTCAAAGGTCAAGGCCCCGACGCTTTTGGTCGTCGGCGCAAAGGACGAGATTGTCCTTGGTCTTAATAAAAAGGCGTATGCGATGCTGAACGCGCCTAAAGACCTTGTCGTCGTGCCAGGGGCAACGCATCTTTTTGAGGAGCAGGGCACGCTTGAGGCGGTTGCGGACCTTGCCGCCTCGTGGTTTAAGAAATACCTGCACCCGGTAACGGTTTAAATGGGATGCCCGCCCCTTTAGGGGCGGGTCAAGGCGGGCAAATATAAATGATATAACGCTGCCGTCAAAATTTTCCGTCATTTATGGCTGAGAATTTTAATGCCTTGACAGGCCGTTGAAAAACATGTCTTGAGAGACCTTTTTTTGCAAAAAACGGTCTCTCAAACTCCCTCCAAAAAATTTTCAACAAATCTATCTATGCCGCATATACATCGCTTGAGGGGTATGCGGCATAGGCTTATTAAAAGTCTTTGGAGGCGGGTCTTAGGGGGAACCTTATCTGCAGAAAGGTTCCCCCTAAGAATTATATGGAATTATCTCTTTTCAACAGGCCCGTCAGGTCCTCTTAAAGACCGATACCGAGAGGGGCGGCAGCATTATGTCTATTGAAAACGGCCTGTCATAGCAAGGAACCTCCCTTGCGTGTACGCCTCCGAGGTTTCCGGCCCCGGAGCCGCAGTAAACCGAGGCATTGCTGTTAAGCACCTCTTTCCAGAATCCGTCCATCGGCACCCCGACCCTGTAGAAAAGCCTTTCAATTGGGGTGAAGTTGCAGACGAAAAGAACGACGTCGTTTGCGTTTTTGCCCTTTCTTATGAAGCTTAGTATGCTCGCCTCGGCGTCGTGAAAGTCTATCCATTCAAATCCCTCAGGCTCAAAATCAAGCTCGTAGAGTGCTGGCTCCGACGAATAAAGCCTGTTCAGGTCCCTTACCCACGAGTAGAGGCCCTTGTGGAGCGGGTGGTCAAGGCAGTGCCATTCAAGGCTCGTTTCATGGTCCCATTCCTTGATCTGCCCGAACTCGTTGCCCATGAAAAGGAGCTTCTTGCCCGGATGCCCGAACATGTATCCGTAGAGGAGCCTCAGGGTGGAGAACTTTTGCCATTCCGTGCCCGGCATCTTTCCTATCATTGAGCCTTTTCCGTGCACGACCTCGTCATGCGAGAGCGGCAGGACAAAGTTCTCCGTGAACGCGTACCAGATGCTGAAGGTGAGGTTGTTGTGGAGGTATTTCCTGAAGACCGGGTCTTTTGAGAAGTATTTGATGGTGTCGTGCATCCAGCCCATGTTCCACTTCATGCCGAACCCAAGCCCGCCCACATAGGTCGGTCTTGAGACCATGGGCCATGCCGTTGATTCCTCGGCCATTGTCTGGACATCCGGATATTCGTGATAGACGGCCTCGTTCAGTCTCTTTAAGAAATCTATTGCCTCAAGGTTTTCCCTTCCGCCGAACTCGTTGGGTATCCATTCCCCGTGCTTCCTTGAATAGTCAAGATAAAGCATTGAGGCCACCGCGTCAACCCTCAGGCCGTCTATATGGTACTTGTCCAACCAGAAAATGGCGCTGCTCGTCAAGAACGCCCGCACCTCGTTCCTGCCGTAGTTGAATATGGAGCTGCTCCAGTCGGGATGAAACCCCTTTCTCGCGTCCGCGTGCTCAAAAAGGTGCGTGCCGTCAAAAAAGGCGAGTCCGTGTTCGTCCGTGGGGAAGTGCGAAGGCACCCAGTCAAGTATCACGCCTATCCCGTTTTGGTGGAGGTGGTCAACAAGATACATGAAGTCCTGCGGCGAGCCGTATCGGCTCGTGGGCGCAAAGTATCCGACGGCCTGATATCCCCATGAGCCGTAGAACGGGTGCTCCATTACAGGCAGTATCTCAACGTGCGTAAAGCCCGCGTCTTTTATGTAGCCTGAGAGCCAGTGGGCCAGTTCCCTGTAGTTTAAAAATCTGTTGCCCTCCTCCGGGACCCTGCGCCACGAGCCGAGATGGAGCTCATAGATTGAGGCAGGCCTTTGAAGGGCGTTCCTGACGCGCCTTTCTTTCATCCAGCCTTCATCGTTCCATTTGTAATCAATGCCACGGACAATGGACGCGCTCTTAGGCGAGACCTCCCACATGAATGCGAACGGGTCTCCCTTCTGGGCCTCGTATCCGTTGTATTTTGAGGCTACATGGTATTTGTACACCGCGCCTTCGCCAATGCCCTCAATAAAACCCTCCCATATTCCGGAGGAGTCTTTCCTTTCGGACAGCGGGTGCGAATCAGGGGTCCAGTTGTTGAAATCCGCCACCACTGACACCTTAAAGGCGTTTGGCGCCCACACGGCGAAATGAACACCTTTTACGTTGTTTAAGGTTATGGCATGCGAGCCAAGCCTGTTGTAGAGCCTGAAATGGCTGCCCTCCTTAAATAGATATACGTCGTGGTCTGTTATGAGGCTTTCCCAGGCAAAGGCTTTTCCATCTGGCATAGTTACGAGGCCTTTCTTATAGTCTTTCAAGAAATTATATTAAAATATATTGAAATTTCAACAAAATTCAATTATAAATCTTATTAGAGCATATAAAAAGCATAAAATGCGGAGAGACAGCTCAAAAAAAATTATTCTCATATCAAACGACGATGGAATCCGTTCCGTCGGCATAAGGCGGCTCGCGAAATCCCTTGCCGCGCTTGGCAGGGTTTATGTCGTGGCGCCTGACAGGGAAAGAAGCGCCGCGAGCCATTCCCTGACCCTGCACAGGCCTTTAAGGGTTGAGGAGGCCGGCCCAAGGATGTATGCGGTTGACGGCACGCCCACCGACTGCATAAGCCTCGCCGTAAACGGCATTCTGCCCCAAAGGCCCGACCTCGTCGTCTCAGGCATCAACAAGGGCGCGAACCTCGGCGAAGACGTCTCGTATTCAGGCACGGTCTCCGCGGCAATGGAGGGCACGCTCCTGAATATCCCTTCAATCGCCGTGTCTCTCGTGGCAAGGGATTCATTTGATTTCGCCCCCTCTGCCGCCTTTGCGTCGGCGCTGGGCAAACACATCCTTTTATCCGGTCTTCCCAAAGACACCCTTCTTAACGTGAATGTGCCGTCCGTCTCAAACATAAAAGGCTCAAGGATTACGCGGCAGGGCAAGCGCTCATACAGCGACACGGTTGTTGAGAAGGTTGACCCGAGGGGCAAGAAATACTACTGGATCGGCGGGGACCTGACAAAATGGGATGCGGGCATGGATACGGATTTTTATGCGATAAGCAAGGGATATATATCAATAACGCCGCTGCATCTTGACATGACTAATTATTCCTCCATCCGTGAGCTTAAGAGATGGAGGCTTAAGTTAAAGGTATAGGCATTGAGAAAGGCCCTGAACAAAGCCCCGGAAGACATATATTCAAAGGCGAGGAAAAACATGGTCCTCGGCCTCGCGGAAAGGGGCATAAACGACCCCTTTGTCCTTGACGCGATGAGAAGGATTCCGCGGCACGTATTCGTGGAAGAGGGCCTCGTGCCGCAGGCGTACAACGACTTTCCTCTTCCCATCGGAGACAAGCAGTCCATATCGCAGCCGTACATGGTCGCCCTGATGACAGAGGCGTTGAGGCTTAGAGGCGGGGAGAAGGTTTTGGAGATCGGCGCCGGCTCAGGGTATCAGAGCGCCGTTCTTTCAATGCTTGCGGAGAGGGTCTTTTCAATTGAAAGGATAGGCAGCCTCGCCGCAAGGGCTAAAAAAAACCTTGACGGGCTTTTATGCCCCAACGTGCAGGTGAGATACGGAGACGGGACGCTTGGGTGGCCGGAGGAGGCGCCTTTTGACGCGATAATATCAGCCGCGTCGTCTCCTGAGGTGCCCGGGCCTTATCTTGACCAGTTAAGCGAAAACGGCGTGCTCGTGATGCCCGTGGGTGCGGGCGAGACGCAGGACCTCGTAAGGGTGTTTAAGAGGGGCGCCGGCATAATCAAAGAACGCATCTCCTTATGCAGGTTTGTCCGTCTTGTGGGCCGGTATGGTTGGGAGGCCTGACAAACGCGTGAAATTATGCTGGACAGAAGATTGCGCATAGGCATTTCAGCCTCTGTTCTTATGCTCTTGCTCGCGGGCTGCATGATTGCAAAGGGAGTGGTGCACACTGTGGGCAGGGGCGAGACTTTTTTCGGGATCTGCACTTCCTACGGGGTTGACCCGCAGGAGGTCGCCGAGTTAAACGACATAAAAGACCCGGCGAGCATCTCCGCAGGCAAAAGACTCTTCATACCGGGCGCGGCAAAAAGGAAAAAGATCTCAGGTAAAGTGGTGCCGGCCTCCGTTGAAAGGAATAAGGAAGGCAAGATCGTCGTTGAGAAAGACAGGTTTGTCTGGCCCGTTGCGGGAAATCTTGAATCCAAGTTCGGCATAAGAAACGGCGCAAGGCACGACGGCATTGACATTGCCGCGCCCGAGGGGACGCCGGTCACGGCCTCTGACGACGGCACCGTGGTTTATGAAAGCTCGGAACTGCGCGGATACGGGAATGTCATAATAATAAAACACAAGGACGATTTCTATACCGTTTACGCCCACAACAAAAAGAACAACGTCAACGTGAACGACAGGGTTAAAAAGGGCGACGTGATCGCGTCCGTCGGGTCAACCGGCAATGCGACTGGAAGCCACCTTCATTTTGAGGTCAGGCAGGGCAAGACCGTAAGAAACCCTCTGTTTTACTTGCCCTGAGCCTTGTTTTATAGTAATTTATGCCGCTGATTTCGTCTAAAAAATCTTTGGAGAGGGGATGAGCGCGAAATGGTTGAGCAATTGAAAAAGGCGATTAGGGACGTGCCTGACTTTCCGAAAAAAGGGATTATCTTCAAGGACATCACCACGCTGTGCAAGGACCCCCTCTTATTCCAGACCATGGTTGACATATTAAGCCACCGCTACGTAGGCAGGGGGGTAGACCTCGTGGTCGGCATTGAGGCGCGCGGATTCATAGTCGGGGCCGCCCTTGCCTACAAGCTCGGCGCCGGGATTGTGCTCGTAAGAAAGCCCGGCAAGCTGCCGCATAAGACGCATAAGGCAAGCTACACGCTTGAATACGGGCAGGACACCCTTGAGATCCACAGGGACGCCATTAAAAAAGGCCAGAACGTTGTAATCGCGGACGATCTGCTCGCAACGGGCGGCACGGCGGGCGCCGTGGTTGAGCTTGTTGAAAAACTAAAGGGCAACATCGTTGAGGCGGCCTTTATAGTTGAACTCCTTGATCTGAAGGGCAGGGAGAGGCTTAAGCCTTATCCCTCGTTTTCCCTGATACAGTATTGATTTTTTTGTGGTTTGAAGGTTTTAGGAGACCTCAAGCAGAAAACACTTAAGATATTCTGTCTCAGCCACGGCCAGAAGCGCTGGGTGGTCTTTTGCCTGAGACCGCGCCTCAATCACGCGCAGCCTTTTGCCCGCGTCCCTCGCGGCCATGTTAAGCGCATCCGTAAACGCCTCCCTGCTCACATGATGCGAGCACGATGAGGTCGCGAGGATGCCGCCCTTTTTAACGAGCCTCATTGAGAGCGCGTTGATGTCCCTGTAGGCCCTCAGCGCCTCTTTCAGCCTTGCCCGGCTCTTTGCGAACGCGGGCGGGTCAAGGATGATGAAGTCATAGGTATTCCCCGCCGCATTTTCCCTTAGAAACGCGAACGCGTCCGCCTTTACATAGGAGCACCTGTCTGAAACCCCGTTTATACCGGCGTTCTTAATCGCCTGATTAATCGCGTCCGCTGATGAGTCAATGCCGGTTATTTTCGCGCTGTTAAGCGCCGCCTGTATGCCCCATGCGCCCGTGTACGAGAATATGTCAAGGCCCGTGCCGCCTTTTACAAGGTCCTTCATTGCGAGCCTGTTCTCGGACTGGTCAAGGAAAAATCCCGTCTTTTGGCCGAGAAGCGGGTTGACCTCAAATACGGCGCCGCCTTCCGTAATCCTCGGCAGCTCGGTCAGGTCGCCTTTTATAACGGTCTTTTCAAGGCCAAGGCCCTCAAGCGCCCTTGAAGAGCCGTCATTTCTCAAGACCATGGTTTTTGGATTAAACAGTTCGTCAAGGAGCCTTAATATAATCTCCCTGAAACCCTCCATGCCGAGCGTAAGAAATTGAACCGCAAGGCAGTCGCCGTATTTGTCAACAATGAGGCCGGGCAGGTAGTCCCCTTCGCTGAATATGAGCCTTAAGGAGTCCTTCAGCCTTTTTTCACCGCACGCCTTTTTCCTGTATTCAACGGCCGATAGCATGCGGGCCCTGAAAAACCCCTCGTCTATAGGCTCGTCCCTGCTGGTAAGAAGCCTTATTGATATGAGCGAATGCGGGTTTATGTATCCGATCCCGAGAAACCCACCCTGCCTGTCAACTGCCCTCACAAGGGACCCGGGCGCGAATCTCTTGGGGCTTATTGAAAGCTCGTTTGAGAATATCCACGGATGCCCCCCGAGTATGCGGGATGAGCGTTTTAAGGCGACGGTTTCCATCTGTCTTGTTAGAGTGCGCTTCTCATCTGCCTGATGATTATGGTTGAGATAAAGATCAAGGTGCTTATGATGATGAACACCGGGCCCGGCGAAAGCGCGTACACCTGCGAGGCGTAAATGCCGAGGACGGACGAGACAACGCCGAATGAAACGCTCAGTATCATGAATGAAGAAAGGCTTCTCCCTATGTTTTTAGCGGACGCGGCAGGGATGATTACGAGGGAGCCCATAAGGAGCGCGCCGACAAACCTTATGCCGAGCGCGACGGCCAGCGCAAAGGCCATAAGGTATACGAACTCAAGCCTCCTCGTGTTTATGCCCACGGACTGTGCCATCTCCTGAGACACCATGGCGAGGGTGAGTCTTTTGTGTATAAGGAGCACTATCGCGATCAGGATAACCGAAAGGACGATGGAGATTACGGATTCCATCAGGCCTATCTCGGTTATGTTGCCGAATAGCGCCTCAATAAGCTCGTGCTCCGGCATGATGAGGGCGCCGAGCGCCAGAGAGGCCGTGAAGAAAACCCCCACTATGGTGTCAAGGGAAAGGGTGGTTTTGTGTTGAACGAACCATATGCCCACGACAGCCGCCATGAGGAAGACAATGGCGCCGAGAAACGGGTTTATCTTTATAAAAATGGCGATGGCGATGCCCGGCAACGCCACATGGGAAAGCGCGTCTCCCACAAGGGCCATCCTCTTTAGTATCGCAAAAGAGCCCAAGAGGCTCGCGCACGCCGCCACGAACACGGAAACGAGGATTGGCAGTATCATGTCATTCATGTTTTTTTATTAATGGTGGTGCTTATGCTCAAAAAACGCCTTGTCCCCGCCGTACAGGCTCTGCAGCTGCTCCGTTGTGAGCACCTCTTTCGGGGCGCCGTGGCAGATGTTCTCCCTGTTAAGGCAGAGAACGGTCTGGGCGTGCCTGTAAACGACATTCAGGTCGTGCGACACTAATATGACGGTGAGATCCATGTTTTTCTGGAGGTGATAGAGCATCTTGTAAATGGATTCCTGTCCCGCTATGTCAATGTCGGCGGTCGGCTCGTCAAACAGAAGCACGTCAGGCGCCCCTATGACGGCCCATGCGACAAGCACCCTTTGCCTTTGGCCGACGGATATCTCGCCAAACCCCTTCTTTAATATCTTCGCGTCAAGCTGCACGAACTCAAGGGTCTTCCTGATGTTCTCATCCGTTGCGCCTTTGCCCCTTAAGTGGAAGAACTCAAGGACGGTAAGGGGCACGTCCGTTTCTATGTCCATCCTCTGCGGCACATAGCCGGTTTTTATGCCGGGCCGCCAGTTAATCGCGCCTGAATAAGGTATTATGCCTATCAGGGATTTCAAGAGCACGGTTTTGCCCGCGCCGTTGGGCCCGATTATCGCAAGGACCTCCCCGGCCTCAACGGCAAAGTTTATGTCCTCAAGCACCTTGGCGCCGTTGAATTCAATGCTCAGGTTTTTTACCTCAAGTATGCTCATGGCAGTCTGATAATATCATACATTATAAATTAAGCTGTCAAGTTGTTTGTGCTAATTAAATGTAGTATAAATAATCAGCCGCAGTAATTAATCGTTTTTTAACGAGACCTCTTATAAAATAAGCCTGCGTGCCATTGTGCCGGCGCGTTTATAGGGGGAGGCTCAAAACTTCGCAAAAATCAAAAAATATTGTAGACTTTAAAAAACAAAAGGTTTTCATAGAATGAAAATAAGGGTTTGGGACCTTCCAACAAGGGTATTTCACTGGCTTCTTGTCTCCTCGTACGCAGGCGCGTTCATAGGCTCGCGGGATGAATCCTTTCTTGAATACCATAAAATCGCGGGATATGCCGCGCTCGGCCTTGTCGTGTTCAGGATTGCCTGGGGGTTTACTGGCAATGAATACGCGAGGTTTTCCGGGTTCGTAAGGGGTTTTAAGGAGGTCCGGGCTTATCTTCAGGGCCTGGCGACAAGGGGGCCGC
>JBBTGV010000019.1:0-4450 GCA_038041305.1 Deltaproteobacteria bacterium
GGGGCCTTGTGATACTCGTGGCGGTCGTGCTTTTAAGCGACCTTTCAAGCAATGTGCTTAAAAACCTCATCATGAGGACGAGGCCGTGCAATGCCTTTGAGGTAAGGCTGCTCCTTGGGTGCGGGGGTTCGTTTTCCATGCCCTCCGCCCATGCGACGAACATCTTCGCGGCAATGGTGTTCCTCACGATAAGATACAAAAAATTGTTCCCGCTTTTCCTCGTTATCGCGCTTACGGTCTCGTACTCAAGGGTTTATGTGGGGGTGCACTATCCCCTTGACGTCGTTGCAGGGGCTTTTTTAGGCTCAACAATCGCCGTAGCGGCGTCAGGAGCGGAAAAGAGATTTTCAAAGTCTTTTAACAAAAAGGCAAGTGACACCATTGAGGCATAAGACGATATTTATCCTGATGCTCGTCTTTCTTGCGATAGTCCGCATAGCCTATGTCGCATGGGGCCCGCTGGATCTTTCTCCTGACGAGGCGCATTACTGGGAATGGTCAAGGCGCATGGCCCTTTCGTACTACAGCAAAGGCCCTCTCGTGGCGTACACGATAGCCGTCACAACAGGCGTATTAGGGAATACGGAGCTTGGGGTCAGGATAGGCGCAATAGTTTTCTCGTCCTTAGGCTGCTATGTTATATACCTGCTCGGAAGGGATTTTTTTGAAGACGAGAACATCGGTTTTTACGCGGGGCTTATCCCGAATATAACGCCGATATTCTCAATAGGCTCAATCTTCATGACCCCGGATGTGTTGCTTGTGTTTTTTTGGGCGGCATCGGCGTTGTGCCTTAAAAGGGCGCTGTCTTCAGGGTCCGGCGCGTATTGGTACGCGGCAGGCGCGTTAATCGGGGCCGGTTTTCTCGGAAAATACACGATTGCGCTTGTTTATCCGTGTCTTATCCTGTTTTTTCTCTTTTCAAAGCCGCAGAGGCAATGGCTTTTAAGAAAAGAGTTTTATATAATGGGGCTTATAAGCCTTGCGTTCGCAAGCCCCGTAATTATATGGAATATTGCAAACGAACAGGTTACAATCAGGCATACCCTTGGTCAGGCGCATCTTGGAAATGCGGGGGTCGCGGCATGGCCCGCGGGACTTTCCTTAATCCAAGGGCTTGAGTTCATAGGGTCGCAGGCGGCGCTTTTAAGCCCCCTCATATTCCTGATGCTTATTTACGGCATCTGGGGCGCGTTAAAGGGCTGGCTAAAGGAGAAAGGCGCGTCCCACGGGCTTATATTTTTCTTGTCCGCGCCTGTAATTTTTTTCTTCACAATAAAGGCGTTCCACGGCAAGGTGCAGGCAAACTGGGCCCTTGCGGCATACATAACGGCCTTTCCAGCCGGGATATGGGCCTTATATAATGCCCGTAAAACGCACGGGGCGGGCCGGAAAAGGGGCCTTGTAACAGCAATAACATTTATCGGGGTTTTATCAGGCGCCCTTTTAAGCCTTGCAACGCATTCGCCCGGGCTCGTCAAAGACATAATAGGCGAGGCCGCGTTGAGGAAACCCCCTTACAACAGGGTCATGGGCTGGGAAGAACTCGGTCAAAAGGTCTCGTCAATCGTCCCTCTTATGGGAGAAAAGGTTTTTATAATGAGCGACACATATCAGGCAACGGGCGAGCTGGCCTTTTACGTTAAA
The DNA here is from genome assembly GCA_038041305.1 of Deltaproteobacteria bacterium. GTDB lineage: Bacteria > Desulfobacterota > GWC2-55-46 > GWC2-55-46 > GWC2-55-46 > JBBTGV01. Next base: position 1,648 of record JBBTGV010000019.1, read on the forward strand.
GGCAACCCGGTTGCGTATAACATTGATACAGGCAACAGGAGGATGAACCAGTACGACCTGTGGCCCGGGCCGGACAGTCTTGTCTCATACAACGCCGTATATGTGAAGCTCGGCGACTCCGGCATTGAGTCTATGGTGGCCGAGGCCTTTGAGCGTTGCGAGAAAGAGGCGTTTAAGTATTTCCGCGGCAAAGTCTCGGTAAAGGATTTTACGATATTCAGGTGCACGGACTTTAAAGGGCTTAAAAGACCGGAGACTGAAAAAAGATATTGATTTTTGAAGGCGCTGGAAAGATATTGTCAGGCAGTCCGGAGGGGGCTTGAAGGAGAGCGTTTCAATAGTCATACCCGTTTTTGAGGAAGAGGAGTCCATACCGCACCTCTACGAATCCATAAAGGACGTGATGGACGGGCACGGGGGCAGGTATGAGGTTATTTTCGTGGACGACGGGAGCAGGGACGGGACTTTAAGGGTGCTTGAGGGCCTGCAGAGAAAAGACCCCTCAATCGTCGTTGTCTCGTTCAGGAGGAATTTCGGCCAGACCGCCGCAATGGCGGCGGGCTTTGAGTACGCAGGCGGGGACATAATCGTGACAATGGACGCCGACCTTCAGAACGACCCGAAGGACATCCCCAAACTCCTCAAGCTCATGAAAGACCACGACGTCGTAAGCGGCTGGAGAAAAGCGAGGAAGGACAAGTTCCTGTCAAGGAGGGTCCCTTCCATAATAGCGAACTGGCTTATCTCAAGGGTGACGGGCGTTCACCTCCATGACTACGGGTGCACGCTCAAGGCCTACAGAAAAGAGGTCATAAAGAACATCAGGCTTTACGGCGAGATGCACAGGTTCATACCGGCCCTCGCAAGCTGGGTCGGGGCTACGATCGCGGAGGTGGAGACAGCGCACCATCCGAGGAAGTTCGGCAGGTCCAAATACGGCATATCAAGGACCGTGCGGGTGTTGCTGGACCTTATAACCGTCAAATTTCTCCAGAGTTTTTCAACCCGGCCCATACACGCATTCGGCCCGGTCGGGCTGGGGCTCGGATTTTTAGGCTTTCTCATCGCGCTCTGGCTGAGCTTTGAAAAGATATTTTTAGGACACGATATCGGGGGCCGCCCGCTCCTGCTCCTCGGGATTCTTATGATTATACTCGGGGTTCAGCTCGTGATAATGGGGCTTCTCGGGGAGATGCTTGCAAGGGTCTACCACGAATCGCAGGGCAAGCCCATATACGTCGTTAAAAAGGTGCTAAGGGATGACAAGAAAAATACTCTCAGTTGCCCTTAAGATACTGGTAAGCGCGGGCATCCTTTATTTCCTTTTAAGGGGCATAGACGGCGCGGTTGTCTGGCGGATATTCTCATCGGTCAATGCGGGGCTACTTATCCTGTCGGCCATTATATACGTCAGCACCCAGTGCGTTTCAACGCTTCGGTGGTCCATAATACTTGACAGGGACTTTAAGACGCCGTATCTAAAGCTCCTTTCAATATATTACATAGGCATGTTCTTCAACAATTTTCTTCCCACGATGGTTGGGGGGGATGTGGTGAAGGGGTACTACCTCTACAGGGCGTCAAGCAGGGCGGATGTGTCCATTTCGTCGATATTCATGGACAGGTATTCGGGTTTTTTCGCGCTTATGGTTATTACCGCGGCGGCGCTTATACCGGGATACGCCCTTATAAGGGACACAACGCTGCCTCTTTTTTTCGTGCTGCTGATCGGGGGATTTTTTGTCATAAGCCTTGCGATATGGGCGGAAGGCGCGCACGGATGGGCTGTTTCAATGCTCAAGAAGATACGCCTCTACGGGCTTAATGAAAAGATAGACAGGCTCTACAACATGCTTATGAGCTATAAGAAGAGCTACCGCATGCTTGGCAAGGTTTTTTTGTGCTCGCTGTATGTGCAGGCGGGGGTCATCATCGGGTACTACGCCCTCGGCAGCGCCCTTGGATTGAATGTCTCTCTGGGGCACTACTTTCTTTTTATACCGCTTACAACGGCGATATCCATGCTGCCGGTATCGCTTTCGGGCCTCGGCATACGGGAGGGCGCTTTTGTGTATTTTTTCTCAAAGGCGGGCGCGTCAAATGAGGCGGCAATAACCCTTTCCCTTACATGGTTTGCAATAACCGCCGCGGCAAGCCTTTTCGGCGGCATTGAATACATAAGGCACGGCGCGCCAAAGCAAAACGGGATGGAAGGCCTTAAAAACGCCTAAGGCATGAAATCTTAGCGAATACTAACAGGGAGGCTATGATGGCATTGGACAAGGAACTTTTAAGCATACTCGCATGCCCGAAGTGCAAGGCAAAGGTAAGGATTACCGAAGACGGGGGCCGTCTTATATGCGACAGGTGCAGGCTCGCGTATCCCGTCAAAGACGACATACCGGTTATGCTCGTTGACGAGGCGCTGCCTGTTCAGTGATTTTGCCGCAAAGGCCCCGGCCTTAGGGGGTTGGGGCTTTGCCGCTAAAAAATAAAAATTTGTTGAAAATGAACGGGATTTCTGTAACCATAATAGCTCTGAACGAAGAGGCTAATATAAGGGCCTGCCTTGAAAGCGTAAGCTGGGCCGATGATATAATAGTTTCTGACACGGGAAGCGTTGACTCCACGGCCGAGATATGCAGGGGCCGCGGGGCAAGGGTCTTCAGCGACGGATGGCTCGGATTCGGAAGGCAGAAAAACCTCTGCGCCGGCCGGGCCCGGCACGACTGGATATTGAATATTGACGCGGACGAGACCGTCCCCCCGGAGCTTAAGGAAGAGATTTTAAGGGCCGTAAAAC